>JAOAAI010000031.1 GCA_026418955.1 Candidatus Goldiibacteriota bacterium
GAGTATTACCTATTAACTCTGTTATATTATTTGCTATTTTCATTTTTTCCTCCTAAATTTATATATAGTATATTTCTCCATATTCACCAATTTTTCTCTTATAATCAACAACTAAATCTTCTAATGTTTTTAATTTTAAAAAATCATGGACAACATTTACCATTTCATACCATAAATTATATGTTGGACATCGTTTCTCAAATTCACATTTTATTTTTTCATTAACACAATCAATAAAAAGTGGCTCTCCCTCAAGTATTTGAATAACATCTTTAAGGTTTATATCTGCTGGTGATTTGGCAAGTATATATCCACCTTTTGCTCCCCTTTCTGCTTTAACAAAACCAGCACTTTTTAATTGCATAACAATTTTACTTAAATATTTTTCTGAAATGTTTTGTCTTTTTGAAATATCTTTTAATAAAATTGGACCTTTACCATAATTATATGCTAATTCAAATAACAATCTTATTCCATATCTTGTTCGTGTTGATAGTTTCATATTTCTTTTCCAAATCTCTACTATTATAATCTATTTAGTAGTAATTATATATAAAACTTAATTTTTATCAAGTATTTTTTGGATAAAATTAAAGCGGGCGGATTAAGGGGGTTTTTAGGGAGGGTAAATTAGGGGAACCGCCCGCTTTGCTTATATTTTTTATTACTTAAAATGCTCTTTCAATTTTATTTAAAATATCTCTTTTTCTTCTTAAATTATCAATTGTTACTTCACTCATTAAATTACAAGCTTTACCTATACGTGCATCAGTTATTTTATAATATACATTCCTTCCTCTTTTAAATGATTCCACTATTCCTTTTTCTTTTAAAAGAGCCATATGTTGTGATAAATTAGCCTTACTTATGCCGATTTTTTTTATTATTTTACTTGCATTCATCTCGCCTTTGCATAGCATTTTTATTATACTTAACCTGAATGGATTTGCAAATGTCTTGCATATCTCTGATTGCATTTTTAGCAATTCATCCATCAGGTCACCATAAAGTTAAAAAGTTTATTAATTCATTAACTATTTAATTTATAGCAAAAATATTTTTGTTTGTCAAGTACTTTTTTCAATTAACTTATTCCAGTTAATAAATTATCTATAACAATAATTTTACTGCCCCGTTTAAAAAATTATATCAGAAATATGCCTTTTATGTCAATCATTTTTAAATAGATTTTATTTCAAAATTTTTTGTAAATTTTATAAAATAAAAATTATTAATTTTATTGATTAAATTTAATAATTCCATCATTTTCCTTTTTTAACTAAGGATAAAATCTAGAATAAAAATTATAAACATTTTTTATAAATTATTTTTAATATATAAGAAAAAAATATCAATAAAGTAAAAAATTAATTAAATAAATGTATGATATTTTAGCATATATAATACTCCTTATCGTAAGAATAACCAGTAAATGATTATGTTTATAAAAGTTAATGGAACACCTATTCTTGCAAATTCAAAAAATGTTATTGTCTCACCTTTTTTTTCTGCGTTTTGAATTATTATTACATTACTTGCAGCGCCCAAAATAAACAAATTTCCAGCGATTGTGCTGCCTGCAGCAAGCGCCAAAAAT
>JAOAAI010000129.1 GCA_026418955.1 Candidatus Goldiibacteriota bacterium
TATTTACTGTCTCAACTGACACTTCTGGCTCAACCTCTGTAAAACAATATGAATTTATTTTTCTTTTCTTTAATATACTTATAACTCTATCTATAAAACCATAATTTTTCATAGAACTCTTTCCAGAAATAATAAAACAATTATTTCCAGGCAATTCTATATTTGCCAATTTTTCAAGAGAATTATAACCAAAATGAACAGAAGATGGAAAAATCAAAGAAAAATTTATCATATCAGTGCAGCACCACCATACCCTACTACCTGATTGTAATCACCGCTTACATCACCAGAATTCATATATTTTATTATGATACCTTTTGTAGCGCCGAGTAGTTTGGCAGCCCTTATTGTAACAAAAGTAGGCATCCAACCACACATTGAAATATCATTATCCTCAACATGTTTTAACATCTCTTCTTCATCAAGTTTCTCTATTGCTTTTAAAACAAGAGTATCTTTTTCTTTTGCAGATGCAGCATCCTCATAATGAGTTAAATCAGTAGATGCTATTAATAAAAGTTCTTTATCTTGAGACACAGCTGCAGTTGATTCTAACAAATTCTGTAGATGATTTACATTATATTCACCAAGTACAATTGGAATAAAACTAAAGCTTTTCTTAATATATTGCAGAAATGGCAGCTGTACTTCTATTGAATGTTCTCTTAAATGGGCATGAACATCCTTTGATGCAACAGAACATTTTTTTATAATTTCATTTGCAAGCGGTTCATTTATTTTTACATCACCAAGTGGTGTCCGCCATACACCTTCTGTCATTATGGATATTGGTTTACCTGCCCCAGTGTGATTTGGACCTAAAATAATAAGTATATCAGGTATTATAACAGAAGAATAAACCTCACCTGCAACAGCACCTGAATAAATATAACCCGCATGAGGAACAACTATTGCTCTTGATTTATATTTTTCTTTTTTTTCGGTGATATATTTTGAAATATTTTTTTTCAATGCAGGTGCATCCTTTTCATAAAACATTCCAGCAACCGCAGGCTCCCTCAACATAAAAATCATCTCCTTTTTATATATTAAACCCTTATATAAAAATGCTTATATTATTATAATATTTTTTTTTATGTTTTACAAGATTTTATCTGCCCAGGTTAGTGTATATTATTGTGTGTAATTTAATAAGGAAGGGGTAACCTCCCTTGTTATATAATGTTTTTAACAAAAAACAAAAGGAGGAACCCCATATGAGAACTCTAGATCTTTCAAAGATTAGTTTACCAGAAATCAATGATGATTTACCACAAGACTTTAAAGATTGTTTTTATTAAGACGCGGAATTAAGATTTAAAGAACTTAAAAAGAAATTCCTTGAAGCATACCTGAACAGGAAGTAGAAATACTTTTAAAAGCAGGATGGCATCATCATCCACGACGGTCCTAAAGGTCTTATCTCTGCTATTGACTCTCTTTTCACTTTCCACAAAAAACAACTCTACGTTTTTCATTTCATTCAATCAGCTTCTTTTTATGCCAAAAATATCTCCAAAAAAACTTTGCTAGTTAAATTTATCCATGATTTTTTCTAAATCCAAAAACTTAAAAACTGCCAATAAACTCTTCTTTAACTTCATCTATAAGTGACGTCTTATTAACCCTTCTATTGCTTCCTTTGTCAATAACACCTT
>JAOAAI010000192.1 GCA_026418955.1 Candidatus Goldiibacteriota bacterium
ATGTTGTTATGCCAAGCGGTAGTGGATTATAATAAATCTTGCTGTATGCAGCCCCAATATTTAATTCAAACAAAGGCAAATCAAAACCAAAACCACCCGTAAAAGTAAGTAAATTTAGTATAGGATTTTCAGGTGTGCCAGGAGCATAAGGATATCTCCTTGCATATGAATTTAAATTATAATCATAGGATATTCCTGTTCTTATTGCAAATAAGGGGACAGGACGTATCTCAAGACCTGCACGAATAATTTTTTCTATATGATAGAAACCAAGTGTATCTGTATTTATATCATTTAATGCGTATTCAAATTCTATAGGCAATGAAATAAGCCATACTGGCTTTATATTTAGTCCTATTAACAACCGATATGCTTTTTGCATACTGTTTTGCAGTAATAAATCAGGAACAAAACCATTAACTATACTTGGTGAAAATTTTGCAAGCTGAGTTGAATAAAAATAATAAGAAGTCGTGTTTACTTCATATCTTGCACCTATTGCAACATATTTAAAATCATTTCTTAAACCTGTTTTCAATGAAAAATCATAAGAATGTCCCACTTGTCTTTTATCTGACTTCATTGTACTGATTGTAATAATGCCTGTTAAATCTTTTGTTATCTGTTCTGCCTGTGTGTAATATTTAATATCTATCGGTGTTTCAAGTGTTAAAAAAACTTCATGCTCACAATTTCCACTTACAAAATATAAATTTATTTTACATTAAAAATGCATCAACCACTTTTTATCTCCTTCATCCTTTTATTCTCTCCAAGAGTAGAAGAAAAAATAAAATTTCAAAGCACCACACAATTTTTACTTCCTAATAAAAAAATTATTGACTTTTTTATTTATTTTTTTAATAATATAAAAAAAATATAGAGGAGGTTTTTATGAGAAAATTTTTATTGTTTTTATTTTTTATTTTATTCTCTTATTCATTGTGTTTTTCAGAAGAAAAAGACTTATATAAAAGTGAAGTGTTATCTAAAATTCCTTACAAATCTGTTTATTTTACACAAAAAAATGCTTATTATTTATTTGATAAACAAATAATTGAAAATTATAAAATATGGAAAAAAAATGATATGATAAGATCTGAAAAAATTGATGAAAATGGTAATATTAATAAAATTACAATTGTAAACATAAAAGACAAAAAAGCATATATTTATACACCTGGAGAAAAGAATGGTATGTTTGTTGACATAAAAGAAAATGACGAAATAATGCAATTCTTTTTTGGAAATTCTAATAGATTAGCTGCAAAAAAAGTTGGTGAAGATAAATATAATAATGAAAAATGTGAAATTTATGAATTTTTCTTTACTGTAAACTTTTGGGGCTATACTTCAAATTACAAGGTAACTGAATTTAGAAACAAAGATGGTTTTGTGTTAAAAACTATAACTGAAAATACAGATTCAAAAGAAGGAAATAAACCACAAATTATAGAAGTATTAAGTTATAAAAAAAATCCTTCAATAAATGATAAAATTTTTGAGATACCAAAAGATATTGTTTTTACAAATACAAATAATTTACTCTCTATCTTTTCCAATAATAAAAAAACAGATAATATAAATAATAATGATTTAAAAAGCAATACTTCCACAGTAAATGAAAACTCAGAAAAAGACCAAAATAATGCAGAAAATGATATTCAAGAAAAAATAATAGAGGAAACAACAAAAAAAGCAGTTGAATCAATTTTTGAAAATTTTTTAGGAAGATAGATTTTATTTTATCCTTTTACAACAGCCAGTGGTTTTAATTTAGCAACACGAGAAGAAAGTCCTGCTTTCTCTACAACCTTTGTGATATCTTCTGCGTCTTTATATGCAAATGGTGCTTCTTCTGCCAGCAATTTCTTACTATGCACCTTTACAATTATTCCCTGCCCAGTAAGTTCATTAAATATGTTTTTGTTTTTGCCTTGTTTTAATGCTTGATTACGCGATAATAATCTACCTGCCCCATGGGCACAGGAGTAAAATGCTTCTTTTGAATTTTCTTTTGCTATCAAAATAAAAGATGCACGTCCCATATCTCCAGGGACAAGCACTGGCTGACCAATATTTTTAAACATAGAAGTAAGTATAGGATGGCCTTTTGGTAATGCACGTGTTGCACCTTTTCTATGAACACACAATTTTTTAATCTTACCATCTATTTCATGTTCCTCCATCCTTGCTATGTTATGTGAAACATCATAAATAACGCTCATTCCAAGCTGTGCACCACTCTTTTTAAAAACTTTTTCAAATGTTTTTATTATAAGTCCTGATATTACTTGTCTATTAGCCCATGCAAAATTTGCGGCTCCACTCATTGCATTGAAATATTTTTTCCCCTCTTCTGATTTAACAGGAACACTTATAAGCTGCTGGTCTTTTAATTTTATATTATACTTCGAAGCAACATTTCTGAATAAATGCAAATAATCATCACATATCTGATATCCCAATCCACGCGAACCAGTATGAAACATAATTATTATCTGATTTTTAAAAATGCCAAGTTTATCTGCAATATCTGGTAAATAGACATTTTCAACCTTTTGTATTTCAAGAAAATGATTACCAGCACCCAAAGTTCCTAGTTGGTCAAGTCCACGTTCTATTGCCTTATCACTTATATCATCTGTATCAGAATTAAAATCAAGATTTCCCCTATCTTCTATTTTATCAAGATCGTTTATTGAACCAAACCCTTTTTCAACTGCCCAACTTGCTCCTTTTTTTAAAACCTCCATCAATTCTTTTTTCTTTAAAACAATTGCACCGCTGCTACCAACACCAGATGGTATGGAATTAAAAAGTGAATTTGCAAGTTCATCAATTTTATCTTTTATAGAGTCATAATCAAGATGTGTCCTAATCATTCTAACGCCACAATTAATATCATAACCAACTCCACCGGGTGAAATAATACCCTCATCATAATCAAATGCAGCAACTCCACCTATAGGAAAGCCATATCCCCAGTGAATGTCAGGCATTGCAATTGAGTATTTCTGTATACCAGGAAGTGTTGCAACATTTTTAACCTGGGTAACCGGTTCATTACCAATATCATTTAATAATTTTTCATTACAATATATAATACCCGGAACATTCATATCCTCTGTTTTCTCTATCTCAAACTTATAATCTGTTATTTTTTTCATGTTTTATCCTTGATTTTTTTATAATAAATTGATATCATTATTATATAATGAAAATATAATTATTTCAATTTTCTTATAAAGAGTTTAATTTATTTTTTTTCGAAAATAATTTTATAAAAAGGATTTATATTAAATTTTAAATCCAAAGGAGGGTTTATGAAAAAACTTTTATTATTATTTATTGCATTTTTTATTTGTTTTTCATTAGTTTTTGCAACTGACTCAAGAATTTCTTCTCTCGGAGTGCCAGCATGGATGGTTTATGATGATGACTCTTTGATTAAACTTTATCCTGGTCTCATTGCGGATTATAAAAACACCTTTGCTTTCAATTCAAATTCATCTATAATACTGGATTCAATTGGTACGTTTGATTTAATTTTTACATTAATGTCAGGTGGTTTACCAGATGCATCCATTATTAATAAAATTACAATTCCTGAGTCCGGTTATATCACTCTTGGTATTGATACAATGACATTGGGTATTTATTCATTTCCTTATAGAGGCTCTTTACTATATAATCCAATGCAACAAAATCTTAATGGATTAATATATTCTGACATTCAAAATAATCCTCATAATATTCTTTACCCAAATAGAGTATATGGAGTACTTTTTGGAATAGAACTTGATACTCTCTCTATTGGTACATCTCTTGGCATTGCAGACAAATCAACAAGTTTCAAATACAAAGAGGAAAACTCCGGGTCATATACTTTTGATGATATAGCAAATGGTTCAATGGTTTTTAATTTGGGGATTGGCGCTAGTATGAATATTTTTGATTTAGGAGTTAACCTTTCTCTTCCCATGGTTGATAACAAAGGTGCCACTTCATACTTTAATGATACAACTGATACTACTACCAGATATTTGAACGAAACATTAAAAACAGATTCTGGATTTGATGTAGAAGTAAATGCAAGGGTTATTTTATCATCAATTATTATTGGCGGCGAATTTACAATATATACTATAAAACTTACAGATATTGAACAAGAAGACAATTCATCACCTTATGATGGAGATTTTACCGATAGTGTTGATGAAAATTACAAAGAAGTATTTTCAAGAAACCTCATGCAAATAAAAGGTGGTATTGCAGGAAATTTAAGTTTTGCATCTGATAAATTATCATTAATACCCGGCTTACTAGTAAAATATATTACCATAGACCAAATCAATGATGTTTATGATGTAAATGCAAGTTCCACTGCTGAAGAAAGCAGAGAAATAAAAACTACCATAATGAGTGTCGGCTTAAATCTCGCAGCAGAAAGTAAAATAACAGATGTATTAGTTGCAAGAGTTGGTGTAAGTAAAAATTTATTCAGTAACATGAAATTAGAAATGGCGCAAAAAATTTCAAGCGGAACACCCATTGATCCTGTTCCAAAAACTATTATTGAACTTGCAGGTATTAATTCAATTAATTTATCCGGTGGAATCTCAGTAAATATTGGTCAAGCAACTGTAGAAGCAACTGTAACAGGCGGGATAAATGTTGAAAATCTGCCTGTCTTTGATATTGTAAATTTAAATCTAAAAATTCCAGGTTCTTTAGCATCACAGATTTCTGCAAAATACTCATTCTAATTTAATCAAAATAAAAATAAATGTGAATACAGACTTATATTAGCATGAGAAAATTTAATATTAATGCAATATCATTAATTTTAATTTTTATGTTGGTTCTCTTAATACAAATTATGAGTAATTTATTGTGAAATAGTTTTAATACATAAAGAAGTTCCACTAAAAGTGGCAAGATAAAAAATAATACTCCTATTACATATTATATTTTTAATATAAACATATAAGAGGTAATATTATGAAAAAATTTGTTATATTATTAATACTTTTATTATTAATATTTATAAGTTGTGAAAAAAAAGAAAAAATAAAAGCAAATGAAAATCATAATTTTGAACCCGGCTATTTAAAACTACATAAAATTGGAGAATTGAAAAAACGTGGAGAAAAACTCTGGGCTATGATGAAAAACTGCACATTATGTCCTAGAATGTGTAAAGCGCAAAGAATCAATGGCCAAAAAGGATTATGTCAGGCAGATTCAAATCTTGTTGTATCATCATATCATCCACATTTTGGTGAAGAAAAGCCACTTGTAGGCCAATATGGTTCAGGAACTATATTTTTTTCTAACTGTTCTTTAAGATGTGTTTTTTGCATAAATTGGGAAATAAGCCATTTAGGAATCGGTAATAAAACGGATATTGAAAAATTAGCTGATATGATGTTAAAACTTCAAAATAAAGGTTGTCATAATATAAATCTTGTGACTCCTACACATTATTCACCACATATATTACTTGCTCTTGATATAGCAGCACGCAAAGGATTACGGATTCCTATTGTATATAATACTAGTGGATATGAAAGATTAGAAATACTAAAATTGTTAGATGGAGTGGTTGATATATATTTACCTGATTTTAAATATTATGATGGCAATAAGGCTAAAAAATATTCTTATGGAGCATATGATTATCCTGAAATTACAAAACAAGCTCTGCTAGAAATGCATCGGCAGGTTGGTATTGCTAAACCAGAAAAAAATGGCTTGATATATAAAGGATTAATGATTCGCCATCTTATTATGCCAAATAATGTTAGTGGTTCTAAAGATATTATGAAATGGATTGCAGAAAATTTACCAAAAGACACCTACATAAATATCATGTCACAATACAGACCAATGTATAAAGCATTTGATTTCCCTGAAATATCCCGAAGAATAAATGCAAAAGAGTATGTAGAAATTGTTGAATATGCAAAAAAACTAGGACTAACAAATCTTGATATACAGGGATATTGATTTATTTTATAATGAATTATTATATTCATTTATTATTATTTTTATTTTTTCATTTTCTTCCCATCCAAAATCATTATTCAAAGTTAAAAAATATAATTCATTTTGTTTAAGTGGCTCTGCTGCAATCTGAGCTCTTATATCTGGTTTTATCTGCAAAAAATCAACAGTTCCAGGTATTGGTGAATAATTTGCAAGTTTTATTTTTACTTTTTTATCCATTAAATAATTAACATCTTTTAATACTGAGTCATATGTTTGTCCAGGTAAACCAGCAATAATATAAACGCCAATATCTTTTCCTGTGTAACCTGCTTTTTTTAAATTTTCGATTGCTGTTTTAAAACTTTCATTTGTTACTTTACCACCAGTTTTTTTCTGCATTTCATAATCAGATGTTTCAAGTGAAACACGCAAATCAACAAAACCTGATTTTTTTAAAAGTCCTGCAAGTTCTTCATCTATATATGAAGCATGAAGACCATTTGGAGTATGGAATCTAAATTTAAAATTAAATTTAATTATTTCTTTTAAAATTGATTTTATATAAAAGTTTTTATAAAGCAAAGCATCATCATAAAAAGCAATATCGGTTATTCCCATTTCATGATATTTTTTTAATTCAGCAATGACATTTTCTCTATTTCTCTGATAATATCCATTATAAAAATTTTTTATAGCGCAGTATGTACAGTTAAAAGG
>JAOAAI010000236.1 GCA_026418955.1 Candidatus Goldiibacteriota bacterium
CTTTTCACCAAGTCGTGCAAGAGTATCACCATATGTATTTCTCATTGATGTTAATTTTACTTGTTCTGCCATTCTTCACATCCTAATTCTTTTAAAGCTTTTTGACATTCTTCTTCTGTTGGTGCCACACCATGATATTCTACCTTTCTTTCCATAAATGAAACTCCCTTACCTTTTATGGTTCTTGCAATAATTATCGTTGGCATCCCCTTTGTTTTTTTTGCATCTTCAAATGCTTCCACTATTGCTTCATAATTATGTCCATCTATTTCTATAACATTCCAATTAAAAGCTTTCCATTTTTCTACAACTGGCTCAAGACCTGATTTCACCTCACCAATTGACCCATCTATCTGGAGGCCATTATAATCAAGTATGGCACAGACATTATCAAGACGCCTAGTAGAAGATGTCATTGCAGCTTCCCAGATCTGACCTTCTTGTATTTCACCATCACCAAGCATGACATAAACTCTATAATCCAAACCTTTAATACGTGCGGCTAAAGCCATACCATTTGCTATAGATAAACCCTGACCCAATGAACCAGTTGTCATATCAACACCTGGAATTGCCTTCATATCTGGATGACCTGATAAACCACCAATTTTACGAAGTGTCCATAATCTTTCTTCTGGAAAAAAACCTGCCTCAACTAAAGCTGCATATAGCGCTGGAGCGCCGTGCCCTTTTGATAACACAAATCTATCACGCTCTTCCCAATCTGGTCTTTTGGGATCAATCTTCATCACATGCATATATAATGTAGCTATAATATCAACGGCAGAAAGAGAACCACCCAGATGTCCAGAACGCGCACATCCAAGCATTTTTATTACATTCATTCTCATCCTGTTTGCAACTCTTTCAAGTTTTTTAATCGTATCATTGTATTCTTTATATGATTTTCCCTCTCCATCTTTTTTCTTTATGGCTATAAATTTTTCTATTTCTTCTTTTGTTGGTAATCCTTCTTGTGCTCCTATTTTGGTAGTCACAAGTGCACCTGCAGCATTACCATAATCAATGGCATCTATTACAAACTTTCCATCAGCAATAGCGACTGCAACAGCTCCAACAAAAGCATCTCCACCGCCAACTGTGTCAACAACCTCAACTCCATATCTATGAAATACAGTGGCACCATGAGCATTTACAAGTAAGGTTCCTTCTTTTCCCATGGTGATTATTACGTGATTTACTCCGAGTTTACGCAGTTCAAGTCCTGACAGAGTCCCTGTCTCCATATGGGATATAACTCTGTTTGTTAAATATCCACCTTCTCTTTCATTCATTATTACAATATCTAATCCTTTTAAAACACCTAAAACATCTTCACGATTTTTTGTGCCTATTGCACCAACATTTAAAATTGTTTTCACCCCAAATTTTTGAGCGAGTTCAATTGCTTTCTTAACGGTTGGGATAGGGATTTCAGTACATACCACGACAACTTTGGAATCTTTTATAGCCAAAGCTGCTCTTTCAACATCTTCTGGGGTCAATTTGTCATTGGCACCTGTAAAAAGAGTTACTCTATTTCCCCTCTTTCCTGTTGTATTAACTAGAGCAACACCAGTTTCAAGTGTATTATCTTCAATAAAATAATCAAGGTTAATATTTGGATGCATTAAATTTTTCATAACGATACCAGGGATTGGATCTTTGCCTTTTTTGGCTACAAAATATACTTTTTTACCAAGACGAGCAATAGCAACTGCCTGATTTGCACCTTTCCCACCTGGTAAATAATAAATATTATCTCCTGCTATTGTTTCTCCACGCTCTGGTAATCTAGATGTTTTTACTATTATGTCAAAATTTATTGAACCTATTACTGTAATTGCATCCTTCATTAAATTCTCCTGTAAAAACAAAAAAATCCTGTAAAACCAATATAATTTAATAGATAAAAAATGTTTTGAAATTATAATATAATTAAATTTGATTTTCAAGATATTTATTTAATTGCACCATCAAAAATGTGGTTGATTGCATTTTTTGGGGAATTCATTGAGATAAATTATGGTAAGCAAAAGTAGTTCAACCAATCAGTAAGACATGAAATTGATATAAGTCAAAGGTTTTTTTGCGAAGCCACTTTAAGTGTTTATTTATGCAAAAACCCTTTTGATGCACGCAAAACAATTTATTACGAAAAAAATGCATCAATCACTTTTCTTCCCACCCCATCCTTTCCTTTTATCATTTTTAATGTATTTATACAAAAAATTCAAAATACCAATTTATTATAAAAAGATGCATCAAATTCTTTTAATTATCCATTCATTTTTCTTTTCGCCCAAATGAGAGTATTTGAAAATCAAAATTAAGAATTAGAATAATTTATATTTAACTATTTTGAAACTATTTTTAAACATTTTTCAACCAGCAGTTGTAATCTGCCATCTATCATTGTTTTCTCAAATCTTCTGACCTGTTAGAATTTATACCGTATTTTTTCAATATATCGTTATTTGCTTTCTGTGCTTTTTCCATTTCAAGTATGATTTTATTTTTATCTTCAAGTTCTATTTCCAAAAATTCATCTTTATTATTTTCTATTTTATCAATTAAATCTACAATTTCTGAAATTTCATGTCCATTTACTTTTTTCACAATTAAATCTGAAAAATCATGATAACCTTTATTAATTTCATCGGCTAAAACCTGTTGCAGGATGACTATCTCTCTTTTAGTAGGAGTTGCAATTTCATAAATAACCCTATCTAAAATACTTGGACGTCTGTTAAATTTATCCCACAAAGCATAAACATAATTAACAGTAAGTTTTGTAAAAACAAGTCCGCCGAAAATATAATATGTTGGTTTAACATCATATTGTGTCCTTGGCACTATTGGCACATAATTATTCATTACGATATTAAGTTTGATTGGTTTTTTATCGCGCAAAACTTCCAAGGTGATTTTATCTCCAACATATTTTAAATCGGTGATAAAAGAAAAATCAAGGCGACTTCTACCAAATGGGACCGTGCCATCATTTTCAATTTTTATGCCATTGATAGAAAGTATTACATCTCCTTCTTTTAATATGCCATAAGAAGGTGAACCATATTCAATTTCTCTAACTACCACTCCTGTTTGTCCTTTTTTCATACCAAGTTTTTTTCTATATGATTCATTTTCTAATCCCTGAGTGCTTATACCAAGTGTTGGAAATCCCTTATAATCCCCATCTTTTAAATCATTTAAAAAATGTTTTATAATTACTGATGGTATTGCATAACCTATATTTTGTGCTTTTTCCATTGACTGGAATGCAACGCCTACAATCTTTCCATCTTTTAATACAGGACCACCGCTGTTTCCCTGATTTATTGCAGCATCTATCTGAATCATTAAAAAATTTCGTAAACTATGCGAGTACTGTCCTATTTCAACACGGGATACAACACCCTCTGTTATTGATAATTTATCACCTCCTATTGGAAATCCATAAACTTTTACTTTTTCTCCTATATCAGGGATACCACCTATTGAAATAGAAGTTGAATTTTTAAAAAAGTTCTTATCATCAACAGTTAAAAGTGCTAGGTCACACTCATGATCAACCGCAAGAATACGCGCAACGTATTTTGTTGTCTCTCCTGATTTGTTGACTTGGATAAATGTAGCGTTACTTATAATATGAGCGTTTGTTAAAATCCTATTACCTTCAATGATACAGCCTGAACCACTCGTTGTTTCTTGTCCGAGCATCTGCCATGGCCTCAGATAATCTGGCTGATTTGAGACGGTTATTATTTTTACCATTGCTTTTTCAATATTACCTGTAATTGATGCTATTGAATAACTAAAAAACAAAAAAATAAAAATAAAATAGATTGAAATTTTTTTCATCTTTTTTCTCCTTATAAATAGATTGCTTTTTAATTAGAATAACATAAAAAGGATAAATAAGGTATAGTTTTTTAGAATAAAGTAAAGTTTAAAAATATATTTATATATGAAATTACTTAATGCCAGTTAAAATAAGTATTCATTGTTTTTAAATATGCTATTTTTGATTTCAATTTTTCTTCTTTATTAATAGCATTATCATAATTTGCAAGAAAAACCTGGGCAAATAAAAGTAGCTCCCTTCTCTTTATAACATCTTTTGAATAAGGCGATTTTTGTGGCTTATTTATAAATAATTCATGTTTTATTATGTTTAATTGTTTTTTAGTATTAATTTTTGTCTTTTTTATATTCCATGATATATATTTTGTCTTTGTTTTCATTTATTCTCTCTCCCTCTATATTTTTAATATATTATGACATTTAATTTAGAAAAATCAAATCAAAAATCTAAACTATCCATACCACCCTCACTTCATCTTCAACTTTCTCAAATTCTTTATCCCCTGTTATAATTTCTCCCCTCTTAAGTTTTGCAAGGGCTGCGGCAAAACAATCAGCATAAGAAATTTT
>JAOAAI010000246.1 GCA_026418955.1 Candidatus Goldiibacteriota bacterium
TCTACTAAAAGCTTACTTTTTTTATTGAATATGATAAAAAAAATTTCTACAAATACTGATTTTTATGTTATAACAACTAATAAGCTTAGAAACTTCTTTTTGAGTGAAGGCTATAGTTGCGAAAGTATAAGTTGGATATCAATGTTTGATAATACAAGATATGGACATTATAGAAATATAAGATGGATAATTTTATTAAGAGAATTATTGTTCTTACCTCAATCTATAATTAAAATTTATAAGACTATCAAAAATAAATTACCAGACATTGTTCATCTCAATGATGCTACATTTTTTCTGTATGCATTTTTAATAAAAATTATAAATAAAAATATAAAAGTTGTTTTACATGTAAGAAGTGTTCAATTTGAAAAAGATAATTTAAGAAGGAAAATTTTTACAGCTGTTTTGAAAAAATATGTAGATTATATTATTTCTATAGACGAAACTGTAAGAGAAAGTCTACCAGAAAGTCTACAATTTAAAATAAAAACTATCCATAATATTTTTTTTGTGAAAGATAAATTTAATTCAAAGATCAAGAATTCTAATTTTTTTATAGTAGGTTTTATAGGGGTCTTATATCGTGCAAAAGGTATTTATGAGTTCATGGAAGCAATTAAAATAATATTGTTAGAAAAAAAACTACAATCAATAAGTTTTTTAATAGCTGGCGAAAATACAAGAAAAATCAATAATATTATATTTAAATTTTTTTTAACAAAATTAGGTTTTTTTCAAGATAGTGAAAAAGATTTATTGAACTTTATAAGTCACAACAAGTTTGAAAAAAATGTAAAATATTTAGGTTTTATTGATGATGTTAATAAATTCTATGCGCAAATTGATGTTTTAGTTTTTCCAACACATTTGAATGCTGTAGGTAGACCTGTTTTTGAAGCTGGTTTTTTTGGTATACCAAGTATTGTGGCTATAAAAAATCCTAAATCTGATACGATAATAGATATGGAAACTGGTATATGTATTGAGAACCCAGACCCTTACGTAATTGCTGAAAAAATTGAATTGTTATATAATAATAGAGATTTGTTAAATAAGCTCGGTTTTGGAGCAAAGCAACTAAGTAATAAATATTTTAATCCGCATGAAAATGCTAAGAAAGTTTTAGAGATATATAATAAACTTATAGTCTGAATTTTATAGAATTTACTAAATAGATATTGTATTGTTGTTTTTTATAGAAATTGTTGTAGTAATTTATTTGTTTAAAAAAAGTGTTTTAAAATCCTATAAATTGTGAACATAGTGTAGATTATTTAAACATTAAATTTATGTAGTTTATAATTTTGATGTGATGATTATAATAATATTATTGAAATGTATATTATTTTTAAAATTTATGATAAAATCTACTGATTATTGACATATGTCTGTTTACTTAGTATTCAAATACAGTTTTTATGTTTAAAAAAATCTGAAAAGAACTCAATTTATAAAAAAAATTTTTTAATATTTTTTATCATACTAATTCAATTTTCTTTAATTTAGAAAATGGAGATCATAAAATGAAGAAAATTATTATAACAGGAGGTTCGGGATTTATTGGAACAAATTACGTTGATTATGCTCTGGAAAAGGGCTGTGAAATTTTGAATATTGACATTAAAGAACCTTATAAAAAGGAGCATATTAAATTTTATAAACATTGTGACATAATGGAT
>JAOAAI010000259.1 GCA_026418955.1 Candidatus Goldiibacteriota bacterium
CATTACAACAGGTGCACCTGGTATTTTCTTTAAAAATTTTTCATCAATACCATTCATTAATCCCATTTGAGTTCTCCCTTATTCCATGCATAGATAAGTCCAAAGACAAGGATAACAATAAATATCAAAGCTTCTATAAAAGGAAGTAACCCATGTATTTTTTTAAATATGACAGCCCAAGGAAAAAGAAAAGCTGCTTCCACAGCAAAAATCACATAAAGTAAGGCAAAAACATAAAA
The DNA here is from genome assembly GCA_026418955.1 of Candidatus Goldiibacteriota bacterium. Taxonomy (GTDB): domain Bacteria; phylum Oederibacteriota; class PGYV01; order PGYV01; family DSYL01; genus DSYL01. Next base: position 240 of record JAOAAI010000259.1, read on the forward strand.
TTTAAATCTGTATCTTATATGGGCATCTCCTACAGGATCATTGCCGCATTCATAAGTAGTGAGTTTTTCACTGGTAGGTTTATATGGCATGAGTAAATAATTAATAATTATTGCGGCTGCAACAATTGCAATATTTAAAAAAATAAATATCAAAATATAACCATAATCCATATTAATATTAACTCCTATTTTCAATAATTTCTGTTAATAATGTAATCTGCTATTCGTTCAAGCTGTATTTTACTTTTATCATTTTTAAATCTTATATTATTCAATAATTTTTTTGCTTTGTATATATAATTTCTAGCAATATCTAATGAGTCATTTATACCATTATTCTTTTTTATAAAAAAAGTTAACTTTTTTATATTTTTCTGTAAAAAAAGTGTTTTCATAATTTTCTTTTCTCTATTATTGGCATTTTTAAATGCAAGTATAAAAGGTAATGTTGCCTTACCTTCTTTTATATCACAGCCAACCGGTTTACCTAGTTTCTTTGAATTAGAAGATATATCAAGAATATCATCCTTTATCTGGAAGGCAATCCCTGTATATAATCCATAATCTGATAAATTTTTATCTATAGTATTTTTAGCAAGAACAGAACCACATAATACACTAGCTCTGATAAGAGCTGCTGTCTTCTTTTTTATAATCTGAAAATATTCTTTTTCCTTTAAAAAAGGATTATTTTTATTGTATATTTCTTCAATTTCACCTTCACATATATCTTTTACCACATCTGAAAAAATTTTATATAACAAAGATATATTTTGCTTTAAGATTAATCTATTAACATAAGAAAAAAGATAATCACCTGTTAAAACAGATAATTCATAACCTATTTTTCTGTTTAAAGCAAGATCACCTCTTCTTTTATATGAATTATCAATGATATCATCATGTATAAGTGTTGCATGGTGCAATAGTTCAATGGCTATCGCTGTATTTATAACCGACATATTTATTTTACCGGCCAAACCTTCTGCTGTTATGAGAACAAGTAGTCCTCTGATATTTTTACCTGAGAGCAGTTTAAAATTTTTAAAGATATATTTTATACTTTTTGATTTATTTTTTTTAATATAAGAAATATTTTTTTTTAATAATGTCAATTTCTTTTTTATATCACTGTCATCAAACATATAATTTCCTATTTATGTAATAAAAAATAGTTTGAGAATTTTTTCTCAAACAATAATCTTATTTTAATATTTAATACCATTTAGTCAATAAAAATGTTTTTATTTAATTATTCTTTAATAAAAGTAAAAAATGTTCAACGTTTTATTTATATACTACTGCTCTTATTATTAAATCTACCCTTCTGTTTTTTTGTCTTCCCTTCTGAGTTTTATTATCCGCTATTGGTTTTGTAGCACCATAACCCTCCACTATAATATATCTTTTTTTAAATCCGAGAACATCTCTTAAAAAAAATTTAAGTGCTTTTGCTCTTGCAAGTGATAATTCTTCTCTTGTTTTATATTTACCGGTGTCCTCAATAGGATCTGCATGCCCGGCAATTATGATATCGGCATCAGGATATTTCAATAAACTTTCTCTAATTTTTTTAAGTTCATTATATGCTGATGTTTTCACTGATGATTGACTCTTATCAAATACAGCATAAGAAGAATATATTGTCTTTATTTCCCTTGAAATCAATATTTCTTCTCTTGGTTTTATTTCCGTTCTATTGCCGTGAATATCAAATACAACAAAACTATAGAAAAAAGGTTTACTGGTTTCAAAGTATTTTCCATCATTATCTCTCCCATCCCATATAATTGATTCTGGTACATCACCTTGCCCGGAAACAATGAATCTTTTATTTTTATTTTTATTCCATATAGAAAATTCCCATTTATTTATACCGCTTAAATCACTTACAGATAAATGAAAAGTCACTGGTCTTAATAATGCTTTCTTTTTATTGGGTCTTACTATAAACTTCTCTGCTTCAATTTTTACTTCTGGCGGAGTTGTATCTATTTTAATCATTATTTTTGATGATTCAACCCACCCAGTTTTTTCATATTCAGCTGCAACAGATATAAAATATGCACCATCATTTAACTTTTTATCTTTTACCCTACCATCCCATTCTATTGATTTTATATGTTTATTTTTTATAGGAATCACAAATAAAAGTTGCTCTCTGGCATCATATATTCTCATCTGGACTGAAATAACACGTGTAATTTCTCTTATTTCTGGAATTATCAAAATTTTGTCCATTAATCCATCGTTATTAGGCGAAAATGATAAAGGTTCTATTCTTAAATTAATTACTGGTGTTCCAAAATTAATTAGCAAAGAAATAGTATGAGAAGGTTTGTAATTTTCATACCCTTCATAAGCATAATTCAATTCAAATTGACCGATTTTAAATCCGGCACCAAAAGTTAGATGATTAAATGCTCCTATTTTATATCCACCTCGTAAAAAAAGATTATTGTTAAAAATAAATTCTCCTGCTATTTTGAAAAGTGCTATTAAATCAGGAGTAAAAGTAACATCAGCAGAAATAATAAATTTAACCCAGTTTGTATAAATTGTATCTGATATACCAATAAGATAATTAGGCGGCATAAAAAATCCTGTATCATCTGTTATCAATTTATTTCCTGTGCCGGATGCCAAAAAACCAAGTTTTAACAACTGGTCTGTCATAAAAAACTCAGCTATGATTCCCATATCTATTGTTGAATTAAAAAATGATTCATCCCCGAGCAGAGATAAATTGTATTTATAACACATACCCAGTGAAACAATATCAAACATTTCT
>JAOAAI010000019.1 GCA_026418955.1 Candidatus Goldiibacteriota bacterium
ATATAAAATTGCAATTGTCAGTGCCTGCGCAGGAGTAATACCAACAACAAGCCCAAAAAACACAGCCAACGCTTCATTAATGCCAAGACCTGCAGGTGTTATCTGGACTAGCACACCGACTATGCTAACAGTGCTTAAAAAAATCGCCTTTTCTATCCCTAATTCCACTCCTATTATATGATATGCAATAATACCAGAAAAAGAATTAACAAGAATTTGGATGATTATAATTATTGAAGCTATTGCAACTATTTTTGCATCTTTTCTTATAATATTCCACCCATTTAAAACCCTGATAAATTTATTTATGTATTCATATTTTGTCTCTCTAAATTCTGGAGAAAAAAGTATGATGATAAGCATTGGGATAAAAAATAGTAGAAATAAAAATGTAACAATCGGATTAAAAATATTATGTTTAATATAAATAAGGTATAAACTCACAAGCCCTAAAAAACTTCCTGCAAAAAAATTTATAACATAAAAATTGTTTATTATATGCTATTTGCATACAATTATATGATAATTGCATATAAAAGATATGTATCATTTTTTAAAATTTTAAGTGATTTTATAATAAAATTCTAAAAATATTTAATTTCATATGTTATAAAAATTTTATAATAAATTAAATTGTTATTATTATATACTTTATAAAATAATTTAATCAACCTTTTCAATTTTAGGATTAAAAAAAATACCCCAAATTAATGAAAAAATTAAGGCGGGAAAATAAATGATTTTTTTTGAAAATAAAATTCTTAACAAATTTATTAATGTAACTTTTAAATAATCTAATTTATATTTAATTTGTGGTATATTTTTTATTATATATACTCTATTCCTAATATCATAGCAATATTTTTTATAATTTTCTCTATTAATAAATTCATAACTATAAAAAGAATTTAATTTTGTTAAATGATATACTTTACTTTTACTAATATAATATCCTGGTAAATCATAATTCAATGAAATTCTTAGGGTATATTCGGTATCATCTGCCCAAATAAAAAATTCTTTTAACGGCAATCCAACAATTTTAATTATTTTTTTACTAATTAGAAAACTGACAAAAGTTGCTCTATTAATTTTAATCATTCCATGACTTAAAAATTGATATGTATTTATATCATTTTTAGCTGTTGGTAAATTAAATAAACACAAATTATTATCTTTCCAATACACAATACTATTTAAAAATCCAAATTTTATTCTTTTTTTTAACAAAATATTCTTTGCATTTATTAATTCTTTTAATGCATTTTTAGTAACAATAGTGTCATCATCCATAACCCATATCCAATCATATCCTTCTTTATATGCTTTTTTCATACCATAAATGAAATCCACCTGCTCCACCAATATTCTTATCTAATCTCACATAATCAATTTTTTTATTTCTGTAGTATGTTTTGGTCATCATTTCTTCTGTCCCATCTGTTGATGCATTATCTATTACTATTATTTTATCAACTTTGTATGTTTGTTTTAATATGGCATTTATGCACCGTCTTAATAATTCTTTCCTATTATAGGTTACTACTATTACTGCTATTTTCTCTTTTTTCTTCATTTCACACTCTTTTTTATTTTATTAGGTAAAATTTATAAAAATTATTTTAAAAATTTTAAAATATCTTCATTATTAAAATCTTTTCTCAATCCTTTATACAAAGCAATTATGAATATTTTTAAACTTTTCATTAAATTATTTCTAAAATTAGAAAAATAAACCAAAGAAAATAACCATTTTAATAAAAAACCAGTAAATAAAATTACATTTAAAGGAAATTTTCTATAATTTATATTTATATATGTGAAATTTCTTATAATAAAAAATAATTTAAACAGATTTACATTGGCATGAATGAAATATATTTCTTTTTTAAAAAATTTAATAACTTTAAATTCTTGTTTGGGGTGAAAAAATTTAGCATCTTTTATAAATATTGTATTTATTTTATTTGATATTGCACGTAAATTATATTCCACTTCATCTCCACGTATAAAAAGTTCTTTTTTGGGCAAACCTATTTTTTTAATAATTTGTTTTGAATATAAAGAACCCAATAAACCTGCGCCATTATGATATAATAATTGATGATTGCGAGTTATATTTTTAATTTCATTAATATTATATATTCTATATATTTTATTATTTAATATTAATTCCATTGGCCATGTTAATTCGTGTTTTTCATTTATCACTAAAGGTAAATAAGTAAAATCATATTTATTTTCTGGCATATTTTTTAAAATATTTTTTAAACATTTTTTATCCGCATATCCATCATCATCCATAACCCATATCCAATCATATCCTTCTTTATATGCTTTTTTCATACCATAATGAAATCCACCTGCTCCACCAATATTCTTATCTAATCTCACATAATCAATTTTTTTATTTCTGTAGTATGTTTTGGTCATCATTTCTTCTGTCCCATCTGTTGATGCATTATCTATTACTATTATTTTATCAACTTTATATTCTTGTCTTAGTATTGCATTTATACAACGTTTTAATAAATGTTTCCTATTGTATGTAACTACTACTGCTACTATTTTATCCTTCTTCATATTACTTCCTCTAATGCTCTTTTTATTGCTTGGTCTATATCATAATATTTACATTCTGCTAATCTTCCTATTAATACAAGATTATCATAATTTTTAGCCTTATTTAAATATTTACTTACAATTTCTTTGTTTTCTTCATCTTGAACTGGATATGCTTCAAATCCTTTATCCCAGGATGAATATTCTCTTGATATTACTGTTGTTTTATTATTAATAAATAAAAATTTATTGTATTCAGTAATTCTTGTAAATTTAAAATCATTAGGATAATTTATAACACTGTTTTCTTGATAAGAATTTGTATTTAATTTCTCAAAATCAAGCCAAATTCTTCTGTATTTTATTTTGCCATATTCATAATCAAAAAAATAATCAAGTGGTCCAGTATAATAAATTTTGTCATATTTAAGATTTTTTATGATATCTTTATAATCTGTTGATAATATAATTTTTATATTTGGTCTATCAATCATTTTCTCAAACATTTTCGTGAAACCATTTTTAGGAATTCCTTGCCAACGACATTTAAAATATCTATCATCCATTGAGACAAATACTGGAACTCTATCTGTGACAGATTGATCTATTTCTTCGGGCTTTTTTCCCCATTGTTTCATAGTATAATATAAAAATATTTTTTCATAAATAAATTTAGCAAGTTCTTTTATAAAATCATTTTTATGATTTAGTAATTTTAAAATAGGAACTTTATTATTTATTCCAATTTCATTTATCAAAATTTCTTTTAATTTGTCCGCCTTTAAATTGTCAAAAGCTTTATATAAAGAATTTAAATTAAAAGGAATATTAATTAATTTGCCATCAACATGGCAATATACTTTATGGATGTAATTATTAAATTCTGAAAATTTGTTTACATAATTCCACACTTCCTCATCATCAGTATGAAATATATGTGGTCCATATAACTGAATATAATTGTTATCTTCATCAAAATAATCATAGCAATTTCCACCAATAGTAGATCTTTTTTCTATAATTAAAACATTTTCATCTTTTGCCGCTAATCTTTCTGCAAGCGTCAAGCCCGTAACGCCAGCGCCTATAATAACATTATTTTTCATTTCTTTACCTTTTTATAAACCGCAAAAAGTGAACAACTTACTTTTTCATTATTTATAAAATCCACTAAGTCACTAAATTGTAAAAGCAACCTTTTCAATGTATTTATGGCTGAATTTTTAAAATCATATTTATAAAAAAAAGAGCATAATTCTCGCGATATAATACCAGTATTAAACTGATAATAAATCAAATCATATTTAAATAATGAAAATAAATTATTTAATTCATTTAATGAAAATCCTTCTCTAACATGTCCAACTAATTTATGAAATTTTTCACCAAAAAATCGCTTGTAATTATATGTTGGAACAGAAACTAATATTATAGAATCTTTTTTAATAATTTCACTTATCTTTTTTAAAATAAATTCTGGATTTTTTAAATGTTCTAATATATCAATTAGCAAAACCATATCATACTTTTTAGTATTTTTAAAATTATATTTATTTATATCTTTATTAAATAATCTTATTTTTTTATTTAAATTTTTTATCTCTATTAACTTTTTTGCTTGTTCAATATTTTCACAATTCAAATCAAAACCATCATATTCAAAATTATTTATTATTTTATTAATTTCAAAAGCATTTATTACATTGCCACATCCCAATTCTAAAATTCTATATTTTTTATTTTTTAATAAATAATTTTTTAAAAAATTATAAAGTGGTTTTAATCTTATTTTTGAATGCAAATCATAATATATACCAAATAAATAAAAAAATAAATATTTCAATTTATCTTTTTTATAAAGAAATCTAAAATCATCACCTATTGGCATTTTTTAACTCCCTAAAAAAGAAATATGAAAGTAATAATATAATCATTTCAGTTATTAAAACATTTATTGCAATGCCTATCATATTTAATTTTAAAAAAAACACAAATACAATAGCCCCAAAAATACTTAAAATACTTGCTGATAAGATAATATTTGACCATTGTTTGGAATACCCAAAAGATAATAAAAACAAATTAGCAAAAACTGTAGCAACACTTACTATAAATGGTAAAAATGCTAAAATTTTAATCACTATAATTGATGAAATATATTTCTTTCCTAATAATAAGATTATTATCTCTTTTGAAAAAATAAATAAAAAAAATGAAATAAAAAAAGTAGAAAAAATTATAATTGTCCCTACTTTTTTTAAAAAAATTAAAGCGTTTTTTCTATTATCTATTGCTAATTTACTTAAATATGGATATAAAGCTTGTGCAATAGGATAAACCAGTGCTTGAATTGCTCTCACAATTTTTTCAGCAGCAGAATAATATCCAACTATGATATTATCTGTAAATAAACCTAAAATAAAAGTATTACTATTGGTATAAAAACTTATACCAATTGTTGAAAGAAAAATATTCCAGCCATTTTTGATTTGATTAATAATTTCATTTAAATTTGGAAGAATTATTGAAATTTTAAATTTACATAATATAAAAAAAATACCAATTAACCCAACTAAAATATTGCATAATGAATATATCAATGGAACATAAATATAATCATTTTCTTTTTTAATTAATAAAAAAATCAATATAACAAATAAAAATTTTATCAATATGTTTGATATTGTTATATATTTCATCTTTTCTATACCTTGAAAAAACCAAACTGGCAATAACACATTGCCTAATACAGTTAAAAAAGAAAATAAATATATATTTATATCCTTGTAAAATTTAGAGATATTATAAACAACTATTAAATAAATGATAAATGATAAAAAAAATAATATGAATTTAACACTATAAACAGAAAATACAATTATAGAAACTTTTTCTTTATTTTCTCTATTTATTGCTATATCTCTTACTGCTGAAAAATTAAATCCATAATCAGTAATCAAAATAAAATATGTGGCAAATGCCTGAGCAAAACTTATCAAACCAAATTTATCAGGTCCTAATATTCTAACTAAATAAGGAAAAGTAATAAGTGGTAAAATGTAATTAAATATTTGTAAAGAAAATAATGAAAAAAAATTCTCAATTATATTTTTATATTTCATTTTGGTCCTCTATATAGTGTAACCTTTATCCAATCAATAGGTATTGTATATGATTTGTATTTCTCATCTCCTAAATGTCTTGCATTTAACATTATACTCAATTTTCCATCTTTAACATATACTTCTTTTATATCAAACGTCACTTCCCCTATCATCCAATCTCCATCTATAATTGGCTCTTTGCAATCAGGATCGATGTAATCTGCATCTTTATAATTTTCAAGCGATGTAACATGATACTCAAATGGTTCAAAGCATGAATCTTTACTTATTGC
>JAOAAI010000073.1 GCA_026418955.1 Candidatus Goldiibacteriota bacterium
AAAAATTCTTACAAAGGTTTTAAATCCCCTTCTGATATATTATCTGAATACAACTTATCTTCCGATATCGCTTTTATTCAACCTATTATCATTGATGAATTATATAGACATAATTTTTCTTCTGAGTATAATTATTTGTACTACTATGTACATGATCTTCACAAAAATATAATAAAATCAATAATAAATATATAAAAATTTACTTATACAAAATACATTTTAATTTACTCCATAAATCTATTGGATAAAAAATCCTTGACACCAGTTTTAAAACTATATATTATATATAAAATAATATTTAATGAGGTTTAAATGAATAAGATTTTTTTAAATATAATATTATTTTTTTTATATTTTTTAATTTATTCTTTTTTATTTTCACAAGAAACCGAAACAAATATTGAACAATATGAGAAAAAAATATTATTTGTTTTAGAAGATAGTAAAGATTTTTATCAAATTGCAATAATGGACCTTGATGGAAAAAATAAAAAAATATTAACAGATAAAGGCAATAATTGGTGTCCATCTGTTTCTCCTAAAGGTGATAAAATAGCTTTTTATTCTGATAGATCTGGTTATGTAAATTTATGGATAATGGATATTGATGGTACGCAACAAAAACAATTAACAATAAATAATGAAAATATCAATATTATAGATTTAAAAAACAGAGGCCAAATCTCATGGAATCCTGATAATGAAGAAATATATTTTTTAAAAAATAATGATATTTGTAAAATAGATAAAAATGGTAATTCACCATCAAATATTACAAAAACTCATGATATCACTTCTTTCAAACTTTCACCTGATAGTAAAAAATGGATTTTTTCACGTGAAAAAACCAAATTTCACAATAGTTTATGGACAATGAATTATAATACTTCTGGATTGATTCAGATAACTGAGAGTAATATTTACAATCCTATATTTGACTGGGGAATAAATAATCAGATTATTTATACTCATAATCGTGGAATATCATTAATAAATTATGATGGAACAAATTATAAAATAATTTTAAATTTATATAATTTAAATAGTGATATTGCTTGGGCTAAATTTGATAATAATATTAATAATAATTACATTGCTTATATAAACAATGACAATAATATTTGGATCATGACATTAGATGGAAAAAATCAAAAACAGATAACATCAAAAAAAGGATTTTCACCATTCTGGCTTGATAAAGAAACATTATTATATGTAGAAGAATATAATATTAATATAACAAATATATATAATTTATCAAAAAAACGTCTGACAAATTTCTATAGAACATATTATCCTCTAATGGCAGAAATAATTAAAAAGAATAATAATATTAAAAACAAAGGATTATAACAATTATAATGATTAAAAAATTAAATTTTCTAATAATTTTTTTTATTATATTATTTTTTATATCATTTTTTTCTTTAATATCTTCTAGTTGTAAAAAGAAAAAAGTTACTCCACTGCCAACTCCTACTTCTACAAATACACCTATACCGAGTCTTGAGAAAATTGTATATACTTACAACGGAAATCTTTACTGGACAAATATTGATGGCAGTGGTAAAGAAATTCTTTTTCCAGATAATAATTCTAAGTGGTTTCCATCCGTTTCACCCTCTGGATGGTATATTGCTTATTGGGTTCAAAAAAATTCTTCTTATAATTTATGGTTAGCTGATTTAAAATCCTGGAAAACCACACAATTAACATTTGATCAAGATAAATTAGAAGATGACATACAAAACTTTAAAATCAACAATTCTCCAGCTTGGAGTTATGATGAATCTTTTATACTTTATTCAAGAAATAAAAACATATGGAAAATAACCAGAGATGGCTTCAATCAAGAATCTATAACTTTTTCACATGATTGTATATCACCATCTATATCAAAGGAAAATAGAATTGTTTATGTTAAAATTGAATCACCTGATACGCACAATTTGTATATACGTGATTTAGGTTTACAAAACGAGGAAAAATTGACTAATTATATAAATAAAAAAGTAGTATCTCCATGCATTTCAGCCGATGGAAAAAAAGTAGTTTTTGCTTTAAATTATGGTCAAAATATTGATTTAATGTTACTTGTTATTAATAAAAAAACAACTGAACAATTATCATTTGATGGAAAAAGTCTATCTCCTAGATTTTCTTATAATTCTGATAAAATTGTATATACAAACTATGTAAATGATAAATATCAACCAGAAATATGGATAATGAAAATTGATAAAACTGAAAGGATAAAAATTACTGATGATGGTGGTCATTCTCCTTGTTGGTTATATAGAGTTTTATCAGAACCTTCACCTTCTATAGAAAAAATTATTGAACCGGAAATAAAAAAAATAGAAGAGCCAATAATTATTGAAACCCAACCTGTTCAAGAAATACTTATCCAACCAACACCTCAAGTTTCACAGCAATACACTGAAGAAATTTTAACTGTAAAAATAATAAAACAAGACAATAATCTATTGTTTTATCCTGTGATACATTTTGATTCTGGAAATGCAAATATCAAACGTGAATATTATAAAATACTTGATGATATTTTAATTATCTTAAAAAAATATCAATCTCCTATAAAAATACATGGTCATACTGATAATATACCTATTCATACAAAAAAATATCCTTCAAATTATGAATTATCATTAGATAGGGCTAACCAAGTTAGAAAATATTTTATAAAAAAAGGAATAAACCCAAAAAGAATTTCAATAAGAGGATTTTCTGACACTCAACCATTACTTCCAAATGATACACCTGAAAATATGTATAAAAATAGGCGTGTTGAAATTTTACTAGAAATTATTAAATCAGAAGAAAGCAAAATTTTGAGCGAACTAATTACTCCTACTTCAGTTTATATAGATACACCCACTCCTTTACCTTCTCTTACTTCAACTCCAACCCCAAAACCCCTAAATACTTTTGAAAAATATTTTAAAAAAACAACTAAAAAATCAAAAGTAGCATCCTGGTAATTTCTTTTTTATTTTTTACTTGTTTTAAAGAATAAATCTTGTAATAATATATTCATGAAAAATCATAAAATAATTCATCTGTATTTTAAAAGAAACAATATTAATTTCATTAATAATAATCATATTTTATTATTATCTAAGTATATTGATCTTTTGTTAGATTGGAATAAAAAAATAAGATTAACTTCTTCTTCCTCAACGAGAAATATAATGAAACACATTTTAGATTCTTTACAGTTATTAAAATTAGACTTTGTTTCACAATGCGAAACAATATTAGATATTGGAACAGGCGCTGGTTTTCCTGGGATTATTTTAAATATAATAACAAACAAAAAAGTGTCATTAATAGAATCAAATAGCAAAAAATGTTTATTCTTAAAAATTATTAAATCAAATTTAAATTTAAAAAATCTTTCTATTTATAATGAAAGGGCTGAAAAATTAGCACATAATATTGAATTGAGAGAAAAATTTGATATAGTTGTATCAAGAGCTCTATCTAATTTTATAGCTGCAATGGAATTATGTGCTCCTTTTTCTAAAATTGGTGGTTATATAATTTATTATTTATCTGATAAAATAAAAGATTATATTGAAAAAAATTTTGATAAAATAAAAATTTTTGGATTAAATGATTATAGTTTTTTCCAATATTATATTTTAAATAATAAATATTTTCTTTTTAATGTTAAAAAAATATGCAAAACACCTGATAAATATCCAAGAAATTATAATAAAATAAAAAAAAATATAATTTAGATTTTCTTAAAATATATATGGAAAACTAAATGTTCCACGTAGAACATATTTATATCAAAAATATTAATGTTCTACGTGGAACAAAATTAAGGAGTTAAATATTATGTATATTAAAAATTTAGAATTAAATAATTTTAGAAATTATGAATACTTAAAAATTTGTTTCGACAAAAATATAAATTTATTTTATGGAAATAATAGTTCTGGAAAAACAAATATAATTGAAGCTATTTATTTTATATCATCAGGTAAATCATTTAGATGCAGCATTGATGATTATTTAATTAAATATGGGGCATCATTTTTTAATATTTTAATAGAACAAGAAAAAGAAAATAATATTAAAAATTTATTCTTTGCAGAATTTAATAAGGAAAATAAGAAAAAAATATTTAAAATTAATAATAAAATTGTGAAGAATTTATCTGAGATTATAGGTAGAATACCAATAGTACTATTTTCACCAGAAGATATATATATGATAAAAGGAGAGCCATTACTTAGAAGAAGATATGTTGATAATATACTTATTCAAACAGATAAAGAATATTTTAATTTTTTAACTAAATATAATAAGATTTTAAAAAATAGAAATCATATCTTAAAACTAATTAAAGAAAAAAAAGTTGATAAAAATGAAATTGAAATATGGAATAGACAATTAAAAGAATATTCAATAAAAATTATTAATAAAAGAATTAATTTATTAAATAATTTAAATTATATTATTAAAAATAAAATTTTTTATTTAGATTATATTTTTTTAAAATATAAATTTAAAAATACAAATTTAATAATTGAAGATCTAAATACATATTTTGATTTATTTTTTGAAAAAAATCTTGAAGAAGAGATTATAAGATCAATTACATTAATTGGTCCGCATAGAGATGATATTGAAATTAATTATTATAATAAGCCTGTTAAATATTTTGGTTCAGAAGGTCAACAAAGATTAATTTGTATTATTCTAAAACTTGCTGAAGGTATTTATATTAAAGAAAATATTAATGTATATCCAATTGTATTGCTAGATGATTTTACTTCAGAACTTGATGACATAAATAAAAATTTTATTAGTGAAATGTTTAAAAATTTTCAACAAATAATTATTACTACTACAAACAAAGAAAATGTAAAAAATATTAAAATTGATAAATATTTTTATGTTGATAATGGTGCAATAAAAATTTATTAATCATAATTGATTTTTATTGATTTTTATTTTAAAATTAATTTGATTTGAGGTAAAAATGAAAAAATTTTTATTTATAAGTTTTTTATTAATTATATTTTATAATAGATTATTACCTAATGAATTATTGAAATCTATTGGTGCTAGAGCATCTGGGATAGGGGGGGCATTTACTTCAGTTGCTGATGATTATTCATCATTCTTTTGGAATCCGGCTGGATTAGTTAATATTAATAGAATAAATATAAGTATATTTTTTGATTCAATTTTTACTGGGAAACAAAATATTTATGGAATTAATTATTCACATCCATTATTTAATGACATGACTTTATCTGCTACATACTTTAAAAATTTAAATAATGATTCTTATTTTATAAAGGATTTTTTTTATTTTTCTTTTGCTTCCTTTCTTTATGAAGATAAAAAAACTTCTTTTGGTATAAATTTAAAATTATTAAATTTTTCAATGTCAAATTATGAATTTTCCGGGTTTACTACAGCATTTGATGTAGGTTTTATTTTTTTTCCGGATTTTTTTGATAAAAAAATGCGTTTTTCTTTAGCAGCATTTGATCTTGATGCTAAAATAAAGTGGTCTAATGGTATTTTTGAAAAAATTCCAGTAAATTATAAAGCTGGTTTATGTTATTTATTTGATGAATCATTTTTGATTGCTTCTGATTTTATTATAACAAATTTTGATGACGAATATAAAATTTTTAAATTTGGTTTTTCTTTGGGTATTGAAAAATATTTTTTAAATAATACATTGGGAAATATAGGTTTTAGAACTGGACTTAGTTTTATGGAAAATTATAATTTTGCTTTTGGTTTTTCATATGAAAGAAAAGAATTTGCCTTTAATTATGTTTTTATTCCTGGCATAAATAATTTAGGCCAGACCCATAAATTGGATTTTACTTATTTTATAGGTGATGAAATTAGAAAATTATATAAAAAAGAAATAATTCCAGAAATTAAAGAATTAGATATTACATCACTTACTGAATCTTTAAAAAATATGGATTTTGAAATTTCAAATAGATATTTATCTCCTAATAATGATGGTGTTTTAGACTCAATAGAAATATTTCTAAAAAATTATCCAAAAAAAATAGCAAATATAAATTGGAAAATAAATATTAGAAATAAAAATGATGTAATAGTAAAAGAAATGAGTGGAATAGAAACTATTCAACCTAAAATTTTATGGGATGGAAAAGATCAATATGGAAGAAATATTAAAGATGGTGATTATACAATAACATATAGTTTATATGTTGGAGATAAATTAATATGGGAAAAGAATAAAATTATTAACATTGACACTACCCCGCCGATGTTTATATTAAAAATATATCCTAAGATATTTGCTCCTGTTAAAAATAGTAAATTTAAAAAATTACAAATTAATGTAGACTTTAAAGATAAAGATATTTATAATTGGAATATAAATATATTAAATGATAAAAATAATATAATTAGAAAAATTTCTGGGGAAGGAATTATTGATAAAATTTATTGGGATGGTGATGATGCTTTAGGTAATTTAATAACAGATGGCAATTATAAAATAAAAATGACTGTTACTGATTTTGCTGGTAATATTTTTGAACAGGTTGAAAATATAACTATTGATACATATATAACTAACTTTAATATGCTGCCTGACAAAAGAATATTTAATATTGGTAAGGAAAAATTAAATTTGGTCTCTAATAAAAAAGATTTAAATAAAATTAAAAAATTTGATGTTATTATTTATGATTATGAAAAAAATCCTTTAAAAATAATAAAAAATTTAAATCCTTTAGAAAGTATAGTTTCATGGAATGGTACTGATGAAAAAAATCAATTTGTGAAGAAGGGTAACATATATATAATAAAATTATTAATTGAACAAATTAATGGTATAGAAATTGAAAAAGAATATTTGATTCAATCAAAGCCTCCTGATTTTGAAGGAGTAGGTATCCAATTAATTTTAGCTGCTATAGATTTTGATATTAAATCTTTTGACATACCTGTTGATGAATATTCATATTTAAATCAAGCTGCTGAAGCAGTAAACAAATATGCTAAAAATTATTTTTTAATTTTAAAAGGATATGCTGTTGATTTTGAAAATCCAGAAAAAAATTTAGAACTTTCTATAAATAGAGTACTTGCAGTTTATAATTATTTTATTACAATTAAAAAATTAAATCCTGAAAATATTTATTTAGCTGCATATGGAGATGGTAATATAATTGAAGGCGTTAATAAAGATGTTATTTTAAAAGCAGGTAAAAGAGTTGAAGTTGAATTATTAACAAAATAATATTTGGTTAGTAAAATAAATAATTAATCTTTAATCTATCAAAAAAATTTGGCAATAAAGTAAGACCTAGATTTTGATATCTATCTGTTATATAATATATACAATATTAAATTTTTTAATGGATATTTAATTTTATTTATAAAAAAAATTTGAATTGAAATCTAGTATTAAAGTATTTTTTGTTTAAGTTTATAATTTTTATGCTAATTTTATAAAATTTATTGAAAATAAAAATAGAATATTTATATTAGAATAATTCATATTATTGACAAAAATTTTAATTTGTTGTTAAATTTGAATTTAAATACTATAGATATAAGGAGCGAATATGGAAAAAAATCAAGATAAAAAACAAGAAATAGAAAAAAAAGAAGTGGAATTAGAAAATATTATTAAAGAAAAAGATAAAATAATAAATGAATATACTGATAAATATTTACGTGCACTTGCTGAATTAGACAATTATAGAAAAAGAGTTGCAAAAGAAAAACAGGAATTTGAAAAGAATACAAAATGTGAGGCAATAAATATTTTTCTTCCAATACTTGATAATTTGGAAAGGGCTATGTTTGCTATTGATATTTCAAAAGATATTGAATCATTAAGAAAAGGAATTGAAATGATAATTAAACAATTTAATGATATTTTAAAAGATTTAGGAGTAAAAGAAATTGATACAAAAGGAATTTTTAACCCTGAATTTCATCATGCATTGCATAAAGAATTTGTTGAAGGAAAATCTGAAGGTGAAATACTTGAAGTTTATCAAAAAGGATATATATTTGAAGATAAAATAATAAGACCTGCTATTGTTAAAATTGCTTAT
>JAOAAI010000074.1 GCA_026418955.1 Candidatus Goldiibacteriota bacterium
AGAAATGAGAGATGTTACAACTGTTGGAACAGCACTTTCTGCTGCGGAAACAGGACACATGGTTTTTTCCACACTGCATACGATGGATACTATACAATCTATAAACAGGATTCTTGATTTTTTTCCAAAAGAACAGCAAAACCAGATAAGAATCCAACTAGCAGGAACATTACGAGCTGTTATATCACTTCGTCTTATAAAAAAATCAGACGGCACAGGTATGGTGCCTGCTGTTGAAGTCATGATTGTGACTCCAACAGTGCGAGGATATATAGAAGAAGGAAAACTCAGCGCAATAAAAGATTTAATAAGAGAAGGCAATCAGTTTGGTATGCAGACATTTGATCAATCGCTTATAAGTCTGTATAAAAAGGGATTGATATCTTTGGAAGAGGCAAAGAGAAACGCCACATCCATCCAGGAAATAGAACTTGCTTTAAAAGGAATAACATCTAGCAGAGCATCAGCGCAATCAATACTTGATAGTATGCTTAAAGAACAAGCCAAAAAAGAGTTAAACAATGAATTAAAAAAAGTAAAAGATATGATAGAACAGAAAAAGACAAAAGAAGCATACGAAATACTAGAAAAATTATATTCAAAATATCCGGATAGCAATGAAATTGTAGAAATGTTTGAAAATATAAAACGAACCATAAACAGACAACAATATGAACAGACGTTAAAAGATATAATACTGGAAGGCCTGAACATTTATAAAAAAGGAAACATTCAGGGTGCAATAGTGAAATGGCAAGAGGGTTTAAATATTGACCCTGAAAATCAGCAACTAAAAAGTTATATTAAAAGTGCGCAAGAAAAACTGGATATTATAAATAATTTGCCTAAAATTTTAAATGAAGGGCTTGAAATATATAAGACAGGTAATATTACAGAAGCAATAAATAAATGGGAGGAAGTTCTTAAAATTGATCCTAATAATAAACAAGCTATAAATTATATAACAGGAGCTAAACAGAAATTGAAAGAATTGAGATTGAAAAAGGAGATAGAAGGACTAATTGTAAAAGCAGAAGAAGAAATAAAAAATAATAATGACTTGGTAGGACTTCTTTTATATAAGAGAGCCTACACTTTAAATCCTACTAATCAAGAAATAGATAAAAAAATAGAAGAAGTAAAAAATAGATTATTAAAACAGGATTTTGGTGGGACAGATGTTGAGGCAGCAATAACAGCAGAAGCATTTCATAAAGGTATTGAATATTTGTTAGAAGAAGATTATATAAGCACGATCAAAGAGTGGAAAAAAGCACTTGAAAAAAGGCCGCTTGAAAAAAAATTAAAGGATTATATAGATATAGTTAAAGATATTTTAAAGAAACGTTTGGAAGAATTAATGGAAAAGACCGATCTGGCCTACAGGGAAAGACGGCTTGATGAAACTATAGATAATATTAATAATATTTTAAAGATAGATCCAACAAATGAATTTGCACTAAAATTCATGAGGGATATTAAATCATTAATTGACGAAGAAGTGCAGCATAAATATAAAGAAGCAATAGATTTGATGGAGAGAGGGAGATTAAAGGAGACAAGAGAAATGTTATTATATATTTTGAAACTTGATCCAAATCATATGAGTGCTAAAAAACGACTTGAAGAAGTCAATGAAAGTTTATCAAAATTAAAGGATGCTGCTAGTTAATTAATTTTAATGAAAAAAATATTTTTATTTTTATTTGTAATAATAACAGTTTTACTTGCTGTATCTGGATTTATCCAGCTTATAAAATTATTAAATAATTTTTCAATTAATTCAAAAATAGAACTTATGTTTGTTTTAGGATTTGTATTTTATTTGACTATTCATTTTTTATTTTATAAACCAATTTTCATACATGTGATGACACATGAGTTGACTCATCTGTTTTGGGCATATATTTTCGGTGGTAGAGGTAAAAAACTAGAAGTGAGTCAGAATGGGGGAAAAGTTTTAATAAATAAATCAAATTTTTTAATATCTTTGGCTCCATATTTTTTTCCTATTTATACTTTTGCATTTATAATAATTTATCTTATTGCACGTATTGAGTTTTTACCTTATATTGCTTTTTTTATTGGTGCATCCCTATCCTTTCACATTGCCTTGACTTTGTATTCACTCAAAACAAATCAATCGGATTTTACAGAAGATTCTAATATATTTTTTTCACTATCTTTTATTTTTTTAATGAACGTAATTATTGTTGCAGGGGTTTTATCTTTGCTTTCTTCAAAAGTGAATTTTCTTAGTTTTTTATTAGATACATTAAAAGGTAGTATTAGTATAATTATGGATACCGTTAAATTAATTGATAAAATACTTAAATAAAAAGAAAGGAGAAAAAAAATGCAATCACAAAAAAAATCTATCGCAATAGTTGCTGCAAATTTTGCACATTTTTTTCCATCAAAGATATTAAGACTAATAGATAGTAAGGCAAAAGATGCAGGTTTTACTTTAAATCAATATTCAACAAATGGACTTGAAGAACGTGAAAATCAAATTTTGAAACGCATTCTTGAAAAGGAACAGCCATCAGCTATGATTCTTGTCTGCTTAAATCCTTATAAGGGATTACTTCTTGATTTTAAACATGCAGAGATACCGGTTGTGATAATTGATGAAATAGTAGATGGATTCACAACCATTACAACGGATAATTTTTCAGGTGGTTATATTGCGGCAGGATATCTTGCTAAAAAAGGGAAAAAAAATATTGCAGTGATTTCTGGCAGATTGAATTTGGAAGGAAGTTATAATGCGCGGCAGAGATATGATGGATTTTTAAAAGCATTAAATGAAAATAAAATAAAATTTGAAGAAAAAAATCTTTATGAAGTTGTAAGTTATTCATATAATGAAGGTATAGAAGTAATGGAAAAAATAGTAAAATCAAAAAATATACCAGAGGCAATTTACTGTGCTGCGGGTGATATTTGTGCACTAGGTGTTATTAAAGTTGCAAGGGAAAATAATATAAAAATACC
>JAOAAI010000097.1 GCA_026418955.1 Candidatus Goldiibacteriota bacterium
TATATATTTGGTCGGGACGGCCAGATTTGAACTGGCGACCCCCTGCTCCCAAGGCAGGTGCGCTAAGCCAGCTGCGCTACGTCCCGACTGAAGGTTTGATAAAATATAACAAAATACAATTATAACGTCAATATAATAGTAACCCGCACATATAAAAAATTATCCAATTATAAACTTCTAAAAAAAGTAAAAAATATTTTAAAATCAAAACTTTTTTGGTAATAAATAATCATATAACCCTAAATTCATCTTAATAATTGTTTTAAATCTTTCTTTTGAAAATATTGGTCCTCTTGTAATTAATAAAATCTTATCATAAAACTCTGCTAAATTTTTGTCTTTCAGTAAATTTTTATTTTGTTTTACACTTTCAAAATAACCTTCTGGCAATTCTCTTGCAAAATGTCCTATTCTTGATGCTGGATGCGATGGTAATCGGGATAAAAATGGATCTGTTAATGCAAAATCATCAATAATATATACTTTTGGACCAGAATAAAATCCATATAATCCCATTGGTCCAGATTTAACTACAAGCCTACCATTTTTTGATTTTTCTCTATTTTCTATTCCATCCGCAATCCAAAAATCCGCATCATATAATTTAATTTTTCTTTTATCTTTTAACTTACAAACTAATGAAGTTACTGGATAATAATATCCTCTTTCATCAGCAATTCCTTTTTCATTTTCATTAATTAAATAAAAAAAGTCCTCTGTTGTATATAAAGGAGAAAAATTTTTTCCAAATATTCCAATACAAAGTATAAAAATCATTAAAACCAGCCATTGAATTTTATTTTTTTCTAATTCATATTGACTTACAATACAAGCGGATATAAGTAACACAGTTGAAAAAAATCTACCTGTCATAAAATCTCCACCAATTTTTAATATGTATATAAAATATAATATAATTCCAGCTGTTATAAAAATATTTTTTTTATTTTTTGTATATTCTAATATTGTTATTATTATACATATTATTATTATAAGAAAAGTTTCTGGACTTCTGATCATTATATCAAAATAATAATTTACTCCTTTTTCTAAAATTTTAATCTGGGGAACTTTATGAAATACTTTAGCATAATAAGTATTGGGAAATGGAAATCCGTAATAAATCAAAGAAAATAATTCCCAGGCAATAAAAGGAATAGAGCCAATAAAAATTGGGAATATGGATTTTTTTATCCCTGTTTTATAAACAAAATAAAAAATAGGTGGGATTATTAATAAAATATTATCCTGTCTGGTAATAATAATTAATGATGAAATCAATGTTAAAATTATAAGATTTTTTTGTGAAAAATCATTTTTAAAATAAAAAAATAAAAAAATTGAAAAAAGAAAATATAATAAAGGATTTTCAAGTCCAGAGGTACAATATTCAATAAATGGTTTTGAAAATAATAAAATTAACAATACCACTATTGCTGTATTGTATGATTTAGATAATTTATAAACTATCCAAATAGATAAAAATGAAAAAATAAAAGAATTTACTAAAGCAACTACATAAATATCTCTGTAAAAAAAATAAATAAAAGAATTTAAAAATAACCAGAGTGGGCTTGTGTATGTCTGTACTCTTTCTTCAACATTCCAACGCAATCCATAACCATTTACAAAATTATCAACCACACGAAAAGCTATATATGCATCATCACCGAACCATGCGATTCGTAAAATTGTAATAAAAATAAATAAAATAATGAAAAAAATTACTGATTTTAAAAATAATAATTCTCTGTTGTTTTTATATTTATTGTAATTAAAAAATAAATTTTCATATTTTTTTAAAAATTTAACTGCAATAAAAAATAAAAATATAAAAGAAATATACACAAATAAAACAATAAATCTATTTGTATCAAATAATAATAAAGGTATAAAATCAAAAGATAATAAAAAATACAATAAATAGATTATTAAAATCAAAACATACGAGGATAATTGCCTTTTTAGACTAAAAAGTAAAACTAAAAATAAAAAAAGAATTATTATGCGAAAGAAAATAAAATTAAATATATCATTTGTTAATATTTTAAGTATAATCATATCAGATAACTTTTAATCATACTTCTGAAAAAGGAAAGAAATACCAATATTAATAAAAATTCCAGTATAATTGATATCACTTTTTACAACGTCTGAGATACCTGCGGGTTTTAAATCGCCTTCTTTTCTTATTGCATCTATTGTACCATTGCAATATCTATAACCAGTTTTAACAGAAATAGCAAATTCATTTGAAAGCCAATGGTCAATGCCTGTTTCCAGATTGAATCCCCAAAAAAATCCTTTGCCTTCATATGATGCACTGGCAATGATTGCATTTGAAAAATTTTTAACAGTCAGTTTTGCCGTTGTATTGGAAGTAAAATAAAAACCGGTATCAAACGCAGCATAAGGTAAAAATGAAGTTAAACTGAAATTATCTATAAAATACTTTTTAAAGCCAAATCCTAAATAATGCAGTCCCCAATTTTCATCAGCAATGATATTATATCCATGATTTTTTGATAAAACCAATTCGGATTTGTTCTTGGCATCAATATGGTCCTTTTTAAAATAAAAACCATAAATATTTTCATCTATACTAAAAACCAAAGCACCATTAAATCCTATTGAATATGTGGAATTAAAAATTTTTTTTTCAAATTCAGAATTGAGTGAAAGTAAATCTGTTGAATTTAGTAAAAAGTTATATTGCCCTAGAATTTCAAGGTAACTTCTTAAAACCCATATATCTGCTTTTAAATTGTATGAAAATAATAATAAATAAACAATAATACAAAATTTATAGAACTTTTTCATGATGGGTTTGATTTTCATTTAAAAGCTTTTACAGCACTTTCTATATCATGGTAATATTCAAGAATACTGGTAAAATCAAGAATTTCAAAAATATCCCTGACTTCATTTTTCATACCAACAAATTTGATATCACCATTATTCTTTCTTAAATCCTTAACATAACCTACAAAAATACCCCATCCAGCACTACTTATGTAATCAACCTTACTTAATTCCACTATTATTTTATATTCTCCTTTGGATATCAAATCATTTAATATATCTTCTATCTTTTTTGATGTTTCAGAATCAATGAAACCAATGCATTTTATTATATTAAAATTCCCCTTTTTTTCAATCGTTACACTTAACCCATTCATTATATATTCCTAATTAAACATTTATTTTTCTTCAAAATCATTTAATGTACGTTCTAATAATTCTCCTTTATTAAATATGGCAATACTTTCTACTTTACCCCTTCTATTGTAAGTAGTCCATACACCCTGTTTCATGCCATCCTCAAATCTTCCTTCCAGATGTAATTTCTTTTTTTCCTTATCAAAATATTCTTTATATAAACCATGCATTATTCCCCTCTCAAATCTTGCTTCTATGTAAATATTTTTCTTTGAATCAAAAATTTCAAAAACCCCTGTTAATGTCTGTGATGGGAAATTAGAATTTGGCATCTTATTCTCCTGCACCTATATATACCTCCTTTTTATATAAATAACCAACAGTGATGAGTATAGCAATAATAGTTATTATTTTCAAGTGTTTTTTAAATCTTTTTGAAAAAAATAATTATTTTTTATTCGTTTAAATTATATAACCTTGCCAAACCCATTAAAAATCCACCATTGTGTGTTATCCAGTCTTCATCATGTAAGGCATCAGGAGAGTCAAACTCTTTTTTAGGTGGAACATCATATTCAAACTGCTTGCCTGTCCCAAATCCATTACATATTGAGCCACGTATATTTGTCCAGTTACCAGCGCATCTGTTACCCACACCCTGAATCATACTTGCAGAAAGTGCAATGTCATCAGGTATATCA
>JAOAAI010000102.1 GCA_026418955.1 Candidatus Goldiibacteriota bacterium
GAAATTGGGTGAATTACATTTTGAAAAGGGAGAAAAAGAGCAGGCTTTAGAGTATTATAAAAAAATTGTAGATATTTATTTTAAAAATCGTTTATATAAAAAAGCTTTGCCAATTTATCAAAAAATATTAGAAATTACTCCTGATGATATTTCAGCAAGAGAAAAAATAGCAGAAATATATGAGCGAGAAGGTAATGAATCCGATGGTAAACGCGAATATTTATTTTTAGCTGAATATTACTGGAAACAGAAAAATATTGAGAAAACAGATTTTTATGCACAGAAGGCGATAGAATTTAAATCTATAGAGGCTCATTTTTTCAAAGGCGCTGCACTTTTTGCAAAAAAAGAATTTGGAGAGGCCAAAAAAGAGATAGAAATGCTTTTGAAATTTAAATCAAATCATATAGCCGCATTAAATATTTTATCGGTTATTTATACAGAACTCGGACAAATAGAAGATGCTATGGCAACCCTTGATAAGGTTATAAAAATTGATCAGGAGAATATTGATGCGTATGTAAATCTGGCAAATTTATATATCAAAAAAAATAATAATAAAGAGGCTATTAATAAATATCTTATAGCAGTAAATATATGTTTAAGCAAACAAATGTACGAAAGAGCAAAAGAAATCCTTGAACAAACATTAATACTTGATCCAAAAAATATTGATATACTTTCAAAACTTGCAGATACCTATGTAAAGATGAGTAGAAAAAGAGAGGCAGCAGATACCTATCTTAAAATTTCCGATATTTATAAAGAAGCAAATATACTTGATAAACAAAAAGAGTATCACAGGATGGCTGCAGATATTGATCCTGGACATCCAGAAATAATACAACATGCTAAAAAAGTAGCAGAGGATGTGAAAACTTCAAAGCCATCCGTTCAACCAGTAATAGAAATATCAGAAAAACCTATGGTAGAACAATCTATAAAACAAAGTCCACAGGAAAAAGCAAAAATTTTTCATTCTTATTTTGAACAGATGGATTCAGTTAAACCTGTTGATCTTACTCCGTCAAAACCAAAAGTAGAAAAGAAAATAAGTCAAGAACCTGTTATTGATAAATTACCAGAGATAGAAAAAGATGTTATGATATTCAAACCGATGGAAAAAGAAGAAGAAACAGAAAAAGAACATATAAGACATAAGATGTTTGTTTCGCCCCAACCTACAGCAGAGGATGATGTCCTTGCTTTGATTGCTATGGGAGATAATTATGTAAAAATAGGTTCTTTTGATGAAGCAATTGAGATGTACCAGAGAGCATTTGCATTAGAACCTAATAACCAGCTGATAAAGAAAAAACTCACTGATTTATATTCAAAATATGCAAGCACATCTATAACAGGGCATATAGATGAAGAAACCCGTAAAAAGGCAGAAGAGGAGAGGAAGAAAGCAGAGGAGGAGGCAAGAAAGAAAGCAGAGGAGGAGGCAAGAAAGAAGGCAGAGGAGGAGGCAAGAAAGAAAGCAGAGGAGGCAAGAAAGAAGGCAGAGGAGGAGGCAAGAAAGAAGGCAGAAGAGGAGGAAAGAAAGAAGGCAGAAGAGGAGAGAAAAAAGAAAGAGGAAGAAGCAAAAAGAAAAGCAGAGGAAGAAAAGAAGAAGGAAAGTTTAAAATCAGAAGATGAAAGCGTGGATATAGAAATAAGTAATGATTTTATAACTGTGACAACTGCTGAGATATTCATGAAACAAGGTATATTTACAGAGGCAGAAAAAATATTAAAAAAGATAATTAAACAGGATCCATCAAATATAGAAGCAAAGATGAAACTTGATGAATTATTGAAAATGATAGAAGAGACAGAACAGAAAGGTGTAAATATTCAGGATATGGATACCAAAAAGAGTTCTCAAAGCAAAGTGACGTATATATAAATTATCAATTAAGGAAATTGATAATTTTCGGAGGCTATTTTGAGTTATGAGCAGTATTTTAAATTAACAGAGCAGCCATTTTCAACTGCGCCTGATTCTCGTTTTTTCTTTGATTCAAAACCACATAAGGAAGCACTTTTAAAGATTTTACATGCTGCTGAAACAATGAAAGGCTTAGCAATAATAATAGGTGATATTGGCACAGGTAAAACACTTTTGGCTCGTAGAGCCCTAGAAGAAATGGAAAAACAGGAGCAATTTGTTGAATCATTACTTGTAATGGTTCATTCAGAAGTAACTCCTGAATGGTTGTTAAAAAGGATAGCCCTACAGATAGGTATAAATAATCCAGCGGATAAGAAAATAGAACTTCTTCCACAATTATATGAAAGACTAATGGCAATTAATGAAAGCGGTAAGAAAGCGGTCATAGTAATTGATGAGGCAAATATGCTGAAATCAAAAGATATTTTTGAAGAATTTCGGGGTTTATTAAATATTGAGATACCAGGAAAAAAATTATTGACTATAATTTTAATTGGTATGCCTGAATTAGAGGAAAATATAGCACTAGATCCAGCTTTTCAGCAGAGAATCGCTATAAAACATTATCTTACCAAACTTGATAAAGAAGAGACATATAATTATATAATACATAGAATGAAAATTGCTGGAGCGCAGAGAGATATTTTTTCAGATATGGCTCTTGAGGCAATTTACAATTATACCGGAGGGACACCACGACTCATAAACATAGTATGTGATAATGCTTTACTTGAGGCCTTTCTTTTGAAGAGGGATAAAGTGGATTTATCCATAATTGAAAATGTTGCTTCTGATTTGAATCTTAGAAGACAGGGATAAAGATGAAAATAGGTCTGGCTTTGGGTGGCGGAGCGGCGTATGGTTTTGCACATATAGGGGTATTAAAGGTTCTGGAAAAATATGGAATAAAACCTGATTTTATTTCTGGAACAAGCGTTGGGAGTTTAATAGGCGGAATTTATGCATCTGGTGTTTCTATACAACAACTTGAAGAAGCAGCTAGAGATTTTAACTGGTTTGATATAGTTAGTTTCACTTTACCTAAAGGCGGATTGTTATCAATAGAAAAACTAGATAATTTTATTTATAAACATTCAAAGGTAAAAAAGATTCAGGATACCAAAATAAAGTTTGCTGTAACTGCAACCAATTTACTTGATGCTAAAGAAGAAATTTTTTTTGAGGGGGATATGGGACCGATAATAAGGGCAAGCTGTTCCTTGCCTGGTATTTTTGCTCCTACTGTATATAATCATAAAATTTATGTTGATGGTGGAATTTTAAAAAATGTTCCAACTGAAGTTTTAAAAAAAATGGGGGCTGATTTTGTGATTGCTGTTGATTTACTTGCAAATTCAAAAATAGATATTTTAAAAAATAATAATATTTTTAATATTGTGTGGGCGAGTTGGACACTTACAATACAAGAGCATACAAAAATCACACAGTATAAAGATGCAGATATTGTAATAAAACCAACTATATATAATATAAATCCATTTGATGTTTTCAAAAGAGATGAAATAATTACAGCAGGTTATAATATCACAGAAGACATGATTAACAATATTGTGGAAGAAATGAAGAAAAAAATGCCACTTTCTGAAAGGATAAAAAATATAATAAATAAAATTTCAGAGATTAATAATTAATGATATAAGTCAATTATACGTTTAAATAAAAAATCGGGAAGATCAGGGACATGGTGGTACAAATAATTATACTCAGAAGAAAAATTATGTCTATATAATTCATCAATGATAATAGGTTGAATAAAAGCGATAT
>JAOAAI010000125.1 GCA_026418955.1 Candidatus Goldiibacteriota bacterium
AGATGTGTATAAGAGACAGATGCAGATATGGTAACCTGTATATATTGCTTGCATGTTGTTATAGTTCCATGGGATAAACTTAATGTTGCTGGATTGGGATTAAAAGTGGTAGATTGAGATGCAGATAATGTCACTGTACCATTTGTGGATATAGGTTGCCAGCTGAAATCATCTACAGAATATACAGTAACATAAAAAGGTACACCTGCTGTCTGTGGGTTTGGTATGCCTGATTTTTGTGAACCAGGTGTATATGTTTCTCCAGGTGCCTGTATTAAAAATCTTGTTGCACCATGGGCAACACTCATACTTAATAAAATTGTTAAAATAACGAAAAAAATCGTTTTATTTTTTAAATTCATTTATCAGACCTCCTAATTATAATAAGGTCCTTTCACTTTTTTTAATATAATAATAAAAAAAAATTATAAAATCAAGTTTTTTTTAAGTTTTATTTTTTATAAAACGATAATTTTCTATTAAATTAACAAAATATTTAACCCCGAAAAAAGTTTTATAATATCACTCGCCAAAAATTAATTATATAAAATATCTGTATTATTTTCCTTATCTTTATATGTTTTTTCTTCAACCGGCAAGATAAAACTGAAAATATTAGAATTTTCTAATTCATCTGTATGTTCAAGCCATATTCTGCCATTATGAGCTTCTATAATTGCCTTTGAAAGGGTAAGTCCTAATCCTAAACCCCTTTTATGATCGTTTTTTTCCTTTAATAAATTATTATCAAAAAATTTCCTGAATAATATCTTTTTATTTAAATATTTTATTTTTTCTCCCTGGTCCTGAATAGAAATTTTAACATAATCTTCTTTATCATATAAAAAAGATTTAACAGTGATATTGATTTTGGTATTAGGAAAACTAAATTTAAAAGCATTTTCTAAAAGATGGGATAAAACCCTTTTAATTTTGTCTTTATCACATTTTAATTTCTCCACTCCATCAAAAATATTAATTTCTATTCTTTGTTTTTCAATATTATCTAAATGTTCTTCATCAATAACATTTTTTATTAAATCTGTAATATTATGTTCCTGAATTTTTAATGTTTCTTCACAATTAAGCAAAGAATAAAGAAGAATAATATCCTCAATTAGCAATTTAATTTTTTTAACATTTTTTTCTATGTTTTTTAAGACCTCTAGCTGTTCTGGTTTAAACTTACCGAATTCTTCCATCATAAGTAATTTTAACCAACCAATAATAGAAGTTAATGGTGTGCGTAATTCCACCGAATATTTACTTAAAAAATCTAGTTTATGTTCTTTAATCTTTTTTATACAAAATTCGTCATTTACAACACATTTATTAAAAATGGCAAATGTTGCTTTTTCTTCTAGTTCCTTAAGTTCAAAAGGTTTGATTATATAATCCACAACCCCGTATTTTATAGCATCCAAAGTTGTACTAAGTTCAGGATATGCTGTTATAATAATTACAGGAATTTTTTTAGAATATTCCTGTATTCTTTTAATCATACCTATGCCATCAAGCCTATTCATCCTGATATCAGATATTATTAAATCACAATCTTCTTTTTCTATGATATCTAAAGCTTCTCTTCCATCCACTGCAAGTTTAACATTATAACCTTTATTCTCAAAAAACATTTTAAGAGCTTCTCTGATTGTATATTCATCATCAACAATGAGAATAGAACGATTTTTAGGCTCATCAGCTTTTTTTAAAAAATCTCGTTTATCATACATTTTTTACCCTCTATATTATTAGTTAAAAAAGTTATTTTTTATATTCTGAAAGCAATTTTCTATATTTTTCCAGCATCTGTTCATATTTTTGAACAATTGCAAGATGTATATCCAATTTTTTCTGTTCCTTATGTTCCCATAATAAACTTCTAAAAAATTCAGAAGTATTCATTCCCTCTTTTTTTGATAATGTCTCTGCAAGTTGTTTTTCTTCACTGTTAACCCTAATTAAAATTTGTTTGTCTTTTCTGTTTTTGCCTTTGCGTCTCATCTGGATACCTCCTTATAAAAATTATTTTTACATAAATATATATATAATATTTTATCAACAAAGTCAATAAATTTAATAAAGAATATTAAATAAAAAAATTTAAAAAAAGATATTTTAAAACTTGTATTTTATATAAATAGATTTTTGATTTCAGTTAAAAGACAGTAATAAAATATTTGAGATTTAAAATATTAAAATATTTACTATTTAATTTAATCATGAATAGATGTTGACTTTCTCTTTTAAAAAACTCAATTATCATTTTTTATTTATTTAATTAATATTTTGATTTTATTTATTGCTTTTAATAACTGAAAATTTGGTTGTTTTTATTTCTTTTTCACCAGTTGTTTTTTTCGCTTCTAAAACGACAATATACAATCCACTTGCAACAGAATCACCGCTGTCGGTTTTTAAATTCCATTTTATTTTTTTATCTGCCAAATTACCTCTTATTTGTTTTATAAGTTCTCCAGCAACATTATAAATCTTTATTTTTATTTCTCCTTCTGCAATTCTGAACCATTCAATAGTGATTTCTCCAACATCCCATTTGGTAAATTTTGGATTTGGATATATCTTCGGATATATATCAGGATTTTGCGGATCATAAAGTATTGGCTCTTTATTTTCTTCAACAAAAATAGTAACTTTTTTAGATGTAATTACCTGATAACCATCCTGTCTTTTTACCTGTATCTGTATTTCATAGGATCCATTTGTAACAAGATAACCATTGGAATTTTTTCCGTCCCATTGTAAAACATTACCCTGCCCACAATTAATATTCACTGTACCACCTTTTGTTATATGCAGCACATCAGGTATTGATAGTCTTATTTCATTTCCTAAAATATTTTTTTTCTCAAACCATCTAACAATTTCTCCGGCTGTATTATAAATATTTACTCTTATATATTCTTCTGTTCTTAATAGATGTATATTTAAAATGGTTGTCTGAATATGTCCATATGGATCCTGGACCGAAACTTTGATATAATAAACACC
>JAOAAI010000142.1 GCA_026418955.1 Candidatus Goldiibacteriota bacterium
GTCAGATGTGTATAAGAGACAGATTTTTCTATTGTGCCAGATGCAGTAGTAGCTGGGATATTTGAAAAAGGTAAAATTATTCTAAGTATCGCAGTTATTTTTACTATTTTATCAAATTCTGGCATTAATAAATTTCTTAAAGGAGTATCAGGATTTGGAATAAATGGGCCAATGCCTATCATATCAAGTTTTAAATCATAACAAAGTTTTATATTATTTAAAATAATTTCATCTGTTTCATATGGTAAACCAACCATAAAACCAGAACCTGTTTCATAATTTAACTCTTTTAGATTATATAACATTTCTATTCTTTTTTTTAAACTTAAACCATTTTTTAAAAATGAATATATTTTTGAATCAGAAGTTTCAAATCGCAATAAGTATCTATCAACTCCGTTTTCTTTTAAAATTTTTAAATCATTTTTATTAAAATAACCGCAACTTAATGTAATTGCGACATCATTAAATTTTTTCTTTATATTTTTAATAATATAACATAAATCTTTTATTTTATATGTAATAAACTCACCACTTTGTAAAACAAAAGAGCGAAATCCATAAATGTAAAATTTTGTAATAATGTCTATTATTTTATCTGGTGGAATAAAATAACGATTTATTTTTTTATTATCTTTTCTTAAACCACAATAAAGACAATTCATTTTACATTCATTTGAAAATTCAAGTAACCCTCTTAAAAATACTCTGTTACCATAATTTAAAAGACAAATTTTTTCTGCTAGTTTTGCTAAATAATCAGTATTATAATTATAATATAATTCTTTTACATATTTCATACTCATAAATATATATCTCTTTTTCCTTTCTTTATTTCTTTAAAAATTGCACATATCTTTTTTGTTAAATTTGAAGGTAATTTTTTTAAAATTTTATTAATTAATTTAAAACTTTTTTCTTTTGTTGTTCTTTTTCCATAATCTAATAAATATTCATAAAAGGTAATAATTGCATTTGGTTCACAAAATTTTTGAATTAATCCAGGTTTTGCAAGATCCATAAAATCTTTTCCTGTTCTACCCATTCTATAGCAGCTAGTACAAAATGAAGGAATATAACCCATGTCTACTATATCAGCTATAACAGTATCAAGATCGCGATGATCACCTAAAGTAAATTGTGAACCAGTATTACATTTTTTTGAATATGCTCCGGGGTTTGTTCTAGACCCTGCAGAAATTTGCGATACTCCATATAGAAA
Source organism: Candidatus Goldiibacteriota bacterium (assembly GCA_026418955.1). Classification (GTDB taxonomy): domain Bacteria; phylum Oederibacteriota; class PGYV01; order PGYV01; family DSYL01; genus DSYL01. The sequence goes on from JAOAAI010000142.1 coordinate 1,223, forward strand.
TAGTTCATTTCTTAAACTTGCTCTTTCTCTGGTACTTAAAATAATACCAGTATACGGAACTGCTAAACGCAGTATAGCAACAATTTTTTTAAAATCAATATCAGATACAGGGTATGGAACATTTTTTGATAATGGAGCACCATCTGCTGGTTCAATTCTTGGGATACTTATAGTATGAGGTCCACAACCATACTTTCTTTCAAGATAATTTGAGTGCTCTAAAAGAGCAAGCACTTCAAATCTATAATCATTTAAACCAAATAAAACACCAATTCCAACATCATTTATACCTGATTTTATAGCTCTATCCATAACATATAATCTATAATAATAATCTGATTTTTTTCCAGTTTGATGGTAAATTTTATATTTTTCATCATCATAAGTTTCTTGAAAACAAACATAAGTTCCTATTCTTTCCTTTTTTAACTTTTTAAAATCATTAATTGTTAATGGTGCAATTTCAACATTAATTCTACGTATACTATTATTATTTATTTTTATTTTATATATCAAACGTATACTTTTTATAATATAATCTATATCAGATTTTTGTGATTCTCCCGAAATTATTAATAAACGTTTATGACCAGTTTTTAAAAGACTTTCTACCTCATCTTTTATTTCTTTACTATTCAATTTTTTTCTTAATATATTTTTATTTTCTCTTCTAAAACCACAATACAAACAATTATTATCACAATAATTTGATAAATACAAAGGTGCAAATAAAACTAACCTTTTTCCATATATTTTTTCCTTTATAATTTTAGCGGCATCTTGTATCTTTTTTATTTGTTCTGGATCCTTTACCAAAAGTAATTTTGAAACATCAAAAATATCAAGTCCTTTTAATCGCAAGGCTTTATTTAAAATATCATTTATTCTACTAATATTTGGTGGTTTTTGATTTAATAAATTATACAATCTTTCTTTATTTATAATTTTATTATTAGATACCATTTTATCCCCTTTTTTATAATATAAAATCGGACATTATTGATTTAACTTTCATTCCTTTGATATTTCCTATTTTTCCTGTTAAAGCACCAAGTTCATCTGTGTTTAAATTAACAATCAATGTAATAATATTAATTTTTTTGTCTCTAATTGGTAAGCCAAACCTACCAAGAATATTATTAGAATACTGGGATAATAATGAATTTAATTTTTGAATGTTACTTTTTTCTGAAATAAATATTGCAATTACTCCAATTCTCCTCTCCATTTGAATACCTCTCCTGGATTAGAATTTTTTTAACTCCTTGGAAAATATTAAAAAATAATACTTTCCTCAGATTATTTATAATATATAGGTCTTGATTTATATTTTGTATGCAACAATTTATGAGATTTTGAACTTAACGGTTTATTTAAAAATTCTTCATATAATTTTTTAACCATTGGATTTTCATGTGAATATCTTATTTTTTGCTGCCTATCATCATTATAAATACCATCTGTTCTTTTTATTCTTAATTTATCACTAATCTGATATGGCTGGCCACCACCTGCAATACAACCACCTGGACAGGCCATAACCTCTATAAAATCATAAGGTGGTTTTATTTTATTAATTTTTGCTTCTTTAATTTCATCAAGAACTTTTTTAATATTTCCTATACCATGAGCTACAGCAACTCTAATTTCTTTTGAATCAATTTTAATAGTTCCTGTTTTTATTCCTTTTAATCCTCTTATTTCATTTAATTCTAAATTTTGTAAATTATTACCTGTAAATAAATAATATGCTGTTCTAATTGCTGCTTCCATTACACCACCTGTAGCACCAAATATTGTTCCAGCGCCACTATATTGACCTAGTATTTCATCTGGTTCTTCTTCATTTATATTTTCAAAATCAATTCCTCCTGAATTAGCCATTCTTACCAATTCTCTTGTAGTTAATGATACATCAACATCTTGAAATCCACTAGCAAACATATCATCTGTACGTGTTATCTCATATTTTTTAGCTGTACAAGGCATTATTGATACCATAAAAATTTTTGCTGGATTAATATTATTTTTTTCTGCAAAATATGTTTTTGTTAAAACACCTACTATCTGATGCGGTGATTTAACAGATGAAAAGTTGTCAATAAGTTCTGGATAATATTTTTCTAGATAATCAACCCAGCTTGGACAGCAAGAAGTGATTAATGGTAACTTTTCATTATAAAATTGAAATCTTTCATAAAACTCTGTTGCTTCTTCCATTATTGTAACATCAGCACCAAAATTGGTATCAAAAACTGCTTTAAATCCCAATTTGCGAAGTAAAGCATATAGTTTTTTAGTAGTTATTGTTCCAGCTGGCAAACCAAATGCCTCTCCAAATGCAACTCTAACAGCAGGTGCTATCTGTACAGCAGGAAATAATTCATCATTTCTTAAAGCATTCCATACTTTATCTGTTTCTTCATATTCAATTAAAGCTCCTACAGGACAATGAGCTGAACATTGGCCACATTTAATGCAAGGGCTATCTGCAAGTAAAATATCACCAGCTGGTGCAATACGCATATCAAAACCACGATTTATAAATTCAATTGCCCAAACCTCTTGTATATTTTGACATACTTCTGCGCATCTTCCACACCCAATACATTTCTTTGCATCAACAACTAATGCTTTGGTTGATAAATCTTTTGGTTTTTCAATTAATATTGGTTTAAAAAATTTTTCTCTAATTCCAAACTCTTCAGCAAACTTTTGTAATTCGCAACTTCCATTACGCAAACAAGTTAAACATTCATTAGGATGTCTTGATAATATTAATTCAATTACATTTTTTCTAACTTCATGTAATTCAGCATCATGGGTTATTATTGACATACCTTCTTGTATTGGAGTTGTACATGCTCTAACCATTTTTTTCATCCCTTCAATTTTTACAACGCAAATTCCACAAGCACCTGTTGCATGCAAATCTTCATGTTTACACAAAGTTGGAATTTTTATATGTGCATATCTTGCTGCATCAAGTATGGTTAAATTTTCTTCAACTTCTATTTCTTTTTTATTAATTAAAATCTTTATTTTTCTTTTCTGTATTGTTTCCATGAAATTCTCCTTTAATCATGTTTTATTAATTGCACCAAATTTACATGTTATAAAACATTCGCCACATTTAATACATTTTAATTGATCTATATTATGGGGTTTACGTTTTTCACCAGATATAGCTGAAACAGGACATCTTAAAGCACAAGCGCCACAACCAATACATTTTTCTGGATTTATAATATATGTAATTAAATCTCTACATTTACCTGTTTTACATTTTCTGTCTCTTATATGTTCAACATATTCATATTCAAAATATTTTAAAGTTGAAATAACAGGATTAGGGGCACTTTGTCCAAGCCCACATAATGAAGCCTTATTCATTGCAAATGAAATTCTTTTTAATCTCTCTATGTCACTTTCTTCAGCCTTTCCACTTGAAATTAATTTTAATGTCTCTAACATCTGTTTACCACCAATCCTACATGGTGCACATTTACCACACGATTCATCAACTGTAAATTGAACATAAAATTTAGCTACATCAATCATACAGTCATCTTCGTCCATAATTATCATGCCACCTGATCCCATCATTGAGCCTATTTTTTGTAAGCTTTCATAATCAATTGGAATATCAATATGTTCAACTGGGATTACACCACCAGATGGTCCGCCTGTTTGAGCAGCCTTAAATTGTTTATTATTGAGCATACCGCCACTTATATCATATATAATTTCTTTGATTGATGTGCCTATAGGTACCTCAATCAATCCAGGAAATTTTATTTTACCGGTTATTGCAAAAACTTTTGTTCCTTTTGATGAATTTGTTCCAATTGATGCAAACCACTCTGAACCTTTATTTATTATTATCGGTATATTAGCCCAAGTTTCTACGTTATTTATTACAGTGGGTTCTTTCCATAAGCCTTCTACTGCAGGAAAAGGAGGTCTTGCTCTTGGCATGCCTCTTTTACCTTCAATTGAAGCAATCAATGCAGTTTCTTCTCCACATACAAATGCACCAGCACCCAATCTTATTTCAATATCAAATGAAAAATCTGTACCTAAAATATTATCTCCTAATAGACCATATTCTTTAGATTTATCTATAGCCATCTGAAGCCTCTTTATTGCCAATGGATATTCTGCTCTTACATAAATATAGCCTTTATTTGCACCAATTGCATATGCACAAATTGTCATACCTTCTAAAACACTGTATGGATCACCTTCCAATACACTTCTATCCATGTAAGCACCTGGATCACCTTCATCTGCATTGCAAATTACATATTTTACTTCTGATTGTACTTTTTTTGTTATTTCCCATTTTAAACCAGTTGGAAATCCTGCACCACCTCTACCTCTTAAACCTGATTTTTTAACCTCTTCTATTACTTGGTCTGGAGACATTTCAAATAAAACTTTTTCAAGTGCTTTAAAACCATCTCTACTTATATAATCATTAATATTTTCTGGATCTACATAACCACTATTTCTTAAAACTATTCTTATTTGTTTATGTTGTTTATCATTTTCTTTTATGTTTATGTATTTATTTTCTTTTAATAGCATAAAATTATTCATTGGATTATTTTTTATAAAATGATTTTCAATAATTTTATCGAGATCATCTTCATTGAAATTAGTATAAAAAATATTATCTGGTAAAACTTTTAGTATAGGATTTTTGTTAGCTAGACCTATATATTTTGTTGAAAACACCTTAATTTTATTTTCTAGATTTTTACTTGTAATTCTTTTAATTAAAGTATTATATAAATTTTTCTTTTTATCTGGTTCCCAGACAAATACATATTTTAAACCATTTTCTACATGATTTTTATTATTACCAAATAAATCAATAGAAGGCAAAAATATAACATAATCATCAATTATACTTTTTTTCATAATATGTTCTGTAATAATTTTATATGCCATTTCATCATTTAAAAAACCATATGCTATTTCTGGCAGACCTTGCAATCTTATTACTAAATTTGGTTCACAAAAACATAAACCCAGACACCCTGTTTTTTTTACTGTTATAATATTTTCTAAATCTCTTTCTTTTATTTCTTGTTTTAAAATTTCATATATTTTATCTCCTCCAGCTGCTATACCACATGTTCCCATACTAACTAAAATTTCATTTTTATTAATTGTTTTAATTAAATCTCTCATATTTTTTAATTGTTCTCTATTAATTTTTGTCATTTTTCATATCCTTTCCTTCTAATTTAGTATATTCCCCTAATATTTCTATTAGCTGTTCTTTTCTTAAATTTCCATAAACTTTATCATTAATCATCATTGCAGGCGCTATTCCACAACATCCAATACATCTAACGATTTCAATAGAAAACAATCCGTCTTCTGTAGTTGTATTTACACCAGTTCCTAATATGTTTTCAATTTCACCAAGTATATCTTGCCCACCTTTTAAATAACAGGCAGTTCCCATGCATACTTGAATCTTATATTTTCCTGGTTTATTTAATTTAAATATATGATAAAATGTTATCACTCCATATATTCTTGCTAATGGTACATTTATCTTTCTTGATATTTCCATTGCAACTTTTCTAGGAATATACCCATATAATTCTTGTACTTTATGTAAAATCATTATTTCATATCCCTTTTTATCCTTATTTTTTTTAATAAAATCTAACAATTCTTGTGGTAACTTTATTTCTTCTTTTTGTAGTGTCATGTTAATCTCCTTTGTGAATTTTTTCACTTATAAATTTTATATATTTTTACATTTAAATATAAAAAATGTCAATAAAAAACTATTGATTATCTAACAAATGTTAGATAAAATATTATTATGAGAAATTATATAATTACAAAAAATAAATTAATTACAAATATTATAGAATTAATGAGTAAATATGGCTATAACGGTATATCAATAAGAAAAATTACCAAAAAAACCAACATAAAAGAAAGCACATTTTATTATTATTTTAAAAATAAAAAAAGTATATTAGATTTAATAATAAATATTGCAAATGATATTTTACTACAAAAACTTATATTAAAAGAAAATCAAAATGGATACTTATTTTTACAAAATTCAATAAGTACACTTATAAAAACTTTTAATGCTTTGACTTTTTTAAAAATCTGGAGAATAATAAATATAGAAAGTTTTAATTCAGACTTTTATATTAAAAATAAATTTATTGCTATAAAATTATATTTAAAAAAATATTTTAAAAATATTATTTTATATTTGCAAAATAATAATTTAATAAAAAATACTGAAAGTGAAATAATAATAGAAGATTTATATAATAATATTATTGCATTATTGAATGAATTTTCAGAGATGAAATTAGAGGAAAAAAATACAATATACACTGAAGAAAAATTATTTAATTTTATAAATTATTTTTGGAATAAAATTAAAAAATAATCTAAATTTTTCTTTTTAATAATGACTGTATAATATAATAAAAATATTTTTTCTGTTCATAATTGAAATTTTTGTTTTTGTTTATGCTGTTTTCTATTTCAAATAATACTTTTCGTTTTACTAATCCATCTACAGGAAGTTTATTTTTCTTCTGAAAATCAATAACTGCTCTATGAGTTTCAATATCCCATATATCACTTTTTTCATTTAAATCATATCCTAAAGCTTTTAATAAAATTTTAAGTTTTATTCTATCTTTACTTTTAAACCACATATTATGATAGTCTCTACATTTTTTCCATAGATATATTTCATCAGAATCAACCTTATATCTTTCCATAACTTTGATTTGTACTGGTTCTGAAATAATTATGAAAGGTATGCCTTTTATTGCATTAATCTCACCTTTAACACATACTGGTTTATTAAGAAACATTTCTTCAAGTGGTTTATCAAATTTTTTTAAATTATATTCATAAATTATTGCTGAAAATACTTGTTCTGGATATTTTTTTTCAAAATCAAGAACAACAGGGCTACCCTTTTTATCTTTTTCATAAGTTATTGAAACACAAAAACCACATACCTCATCAACTTTACCTATGTAATTTGCTGCTTCATAAGTTGAAAGATAAGCATTTATTAAAGTAATAAAATAAAGTAAATTAAATATTAAAAATAATTTTAACTTCATCTTTTGTTATTTAAAATTTTTTCAACAAGTTTTACCGCTTCATAAGCATCTTTAGCATAACCATCCGCACCTATTTCATTTGCAAATGATTCTGTTATTACTGCTCCGCCTATTATTATTTTACTCTGTAAATTTTCTTTTTTTGCAAGCTCAATCACTGTTTTCATTTCAATCATTGTAGTAGTCATAAGTGCTGATAATCCAATTATTTTTGCATTTAACTTTTTTGCTTTTGAAATTATTATTTTTGAATCAACATCTTTTCCAAGATCATAAACATTATATCCATAATTTTTTAGCATGAGTGCTACTATATTTTTACCTATATCATGGATATCTCCTTTTACTGTTGCAAGAACAATATTATTTTCTTGTTTTTTAATATTACTTTTAAGTAATAGTGGTTCAAGTATTGAAAATGCTTTTTTCATTGTATCAGCACTTGCTATTAACTGTGGCAGAAAATATATTTTTTTATCATATAAGTCCCCAACATGATTAATTGCAGGTATAAGCATGTCATCTACTATGTTCTGTGGCTTTACACCTTTTATCAGCGTTTGATTTATAAGTTCTTCAATTATTTCCTTTTCTCCATTTAAAACTGCATCATAAATTGTTTTAGATTTATTAGATTTAATTTGTATTTTTTTATCTTCTGTAATTATACTATATTTTTTTATCCAATTTTTGCAATTTTTATCCTTTCCTAATAATAAATTAATTGCATCTTTATTTATTATATTAAAATCAGATGATGGATTTGCAATGACAAAATTAAGTCCTAATTTTTTTGCCATATTTAAAAATGTAGAATTAATTATCTGCCTTTGTGGTAAGCCAAATGATACATTTGAAAGTCCTATAATTGAATTAAAACCATTTTTTTTCGCCCATTTAATTAATTTTAATGTTTCTTTTGGTGCATTTGGTTTTGAAGAAACAGTCATTACAAGTCCATCAATTATTATGTCATTTTTAGTAAAACCAAATTTTATAGCTTGTTTTAAAACTTTTTTAATAATTTTCTGTCTATGTACTGCTGTTTCTGGCACACCTTTATCATCAAGTGGTAGTAGTATAAACATGGCTCCATATTTGGAGGCAATTGGTAACAATTTTTTTAATTTTTTTGATTCTCCTGAGATTGAATTAATAAGTACTCTTCCAGGATATATTCTTAGTGCCTGTTCTATTACTTCTGGTGAAGATGAATCAACACATATAGGAATATCAACAGCAGTGCTCAATAAATTAACAACTTTTTTCATTGTTTCCTTTTCATTTATTCCAGGCATTCCAACATTCACATCTAAAATTGCTGCACCTTTTTCTACTTGCTCCAAAGCTAAATTTCTAATTTCATTTGTTAATCCTTTTTTTAATTCTTCTTGCAAATTTTTTTTACCTGTTGGATTTATTCTTTCTCCTACAAGAATAAATCTTTTCCCCGTTTCAATAATTTTTTGATAACTTGATACTGCAGATGGCATTTCTTTTTTTAATTTTATTTTTGGCTTTACGATATTTCTTCTCATTAATGAAATATATTCTGGGGTTGTACCACAACATCCACCTATTAGATTCGCGCCTGCCTTTATAAGAGATTCCGTATATGATGCAAATTCACTTGCAGACATATCAAATATTGTTTGATTGTTTAAAAGTCGTGGAATTCCGGCATTGGGCTTTGCAATTAGTGGGACTTTTGCATATGGTTTCATTGCTTTTATAACTTCTATTATTTCTTTTGGACCTGTTGAGCAATTTACACCAACAACATCAGCGCCAAGCGCTTGCAATGTTACAATTGCTGCCTCTGGAGTTGTTCCAGTTAAAGTTCTTTTATTTTTATCAAAAGTCACACTCACAATTACAGGTAAATCACATAATTCTTTGCAAGCAATAAGAGCAGCTCGTGCTTCTTGAATATCAATCATTGTTTCTATGACAAATAAATCTACACCACCCGCAAGAAGGCCTTTTACTTGTTCTTTAAATATTTCAACGCATTCATTAAAATCTATATCACCCGTTGGCTGGGGAAATTTACCAGTAGGTCCAATGTCTCCTGCGATAAGTATTTTGTTTCCTGCTATATTTTTTGAAATTTTTGCAAGATTTTTGTTTATTGATATAACTTTTTTTTCAAGATTAAATTCAGATAATTTAATACGATTAGCTCCAAATGTAAAAGTATAAATAATTTTTGAACCTGCATTTATATAATCTTGTTGTAATTTTATTAAATGATGTAAATTATCAATAGCCCATTTTTCAGGGCATACTCCTTTGGGCATGCCTGATTTTTGAAGCGCAACACCAGAAGAACCATCAAGGAGTATCACTTTTTCATTTTCTATTAATTTTTTAAATTTTTTTCTGTCCATTTTGTTCCTATTTTTTATTTTTTAAATATAGTTTTATGCTCAATTTCTAATTTTCTTTTTTTTTAATCCCAGCTATTGCAAGGACTGATTTTTCAGGAATAAGTAAATACTTTTTTGTTATGCTAATACCGATCTTTTTTAGATTAAGTTTTTTATAAATAATCTTCTGGACTGATAAATCAAGATCACCATAACCAGGACTGTATCTTCTCGTTAATTGCATACCCTTTTTTGCAAGTATTGTATTTAAAAAATCCTGTATCCAATCAAGCCCTGTATCAGCGGTTTCTGAAGCTGTTGCATCTAATATTATAGCATATACTGGATCTCCATTTTTTATCTGTCTATCTCTTTCTTTTATAATATCCTGTCCAACAGTTGCAGCCATTAAAACAACTTCTTCTGAATCTATAAGCAATTTACACAAATTTTTACTTTTAATAAAAATTTTTTTATTAAAAAAAATCGTATCTTTATTTTTAAATATTTTGAATATGGCAAATGCACCTTTTAAAGAACATAAATTTTTTGATTTTTTTATCATTAAATTAAATTTTTTTTCTTCTTTTTTTGATATTTTTGTAATACCATTTTTGTAACCAATACGAAAAAGTATTTTCTTATTTTCAGCCTCTTTTTTTATATTGAAAAAGTAATTGATTTTATTATTCATTTTGAATATTCTCCATTTTTCATTTTATAAATATTAACACAAATATTATAAAAATAAAATAATTTTTGTAAAAAACTATTGACAAAAATGCTATAATTTGCTATAATTTGCTATATATGGAGAAAAAAATTAAAATTTTAGAAATTTATAGATTAGAAAACAGAATTTCTCAGCAAAAACTCGCAAAAGAATTAAATGTAGCTTTTTGTACTGTTAATAGATGGTTTAATAATAGAAATCTACCTAATAAAATCCACGCCTATCATATTGAAAAATTATTGAAATTAAAATTTAAAAAAAAGGAGGGCTTAAATGAAAAAGGAAAAATCACAAGAATTAGAATTAAAAGACACGGACAATTACGAAGGAACGCAATTAGGCCGCGAGCATATTGAACTTCTCAAAAAAACAAAAGCATTTACAAATTTTGAAAAAAAAGAAAGCAAAAAACTAGCAAATAAATTGGATATGATTTTAACTAAAATATACCTCGCTCTTTGATGCATAAATGCTTTTCCCAAACTGCCGGGTAAATAATTTTTATTTATCCGGCAGTATTTTTTTAAATAGATTATAAAAAAATTTTAAAAAAATTATCAATTATGATAAGTGCTTAGCATTTTTTGTTTAATATTATAATTAATGTAATTCTCCATTATGCCATTTCTAAAATCATTTAAACAAGAAACAGTGTCTTTCAATTTTCTAATTTTTAATTTTTATAAATTATTTTTAATTAATAAATATAATTTTATAAATTATATTTTTCTTTTAATTCTTTTAACTTTGCTAAAGCATCAAATGGAGATAATTTATTTATATCAATTTCCCTTAATTCCTTTTTAATTTTTTCATTTTCAATATCAAATAAACTCATCTGATTGTTATTATGATATTCAGTTGAAATTGTTCCTATTTTTGGCATACCATCTTTATTATAATTAGCTTCTTCAAGTGATTTTAATATGATATAAGCTTTATCTAATATTTCCTGCGGTAATCCAGCTAGTTGTGCAACATGTATTCCATAACTTTTATCTGCTGCACCCTTTACTATTTTTCTTAAAAAAATAATTTTATCTCCCCATTCTTTAACCTGTATATTATAATTTTTTACACATGGAAGAATATCTGCAATTTCAGTCAATTCATAATAATGCGTTGCAAACAGTGTCTTTGCCTTTATCCTGTTATGAATATATTCTGTGATTGCCCATGCAATGGAAATTCCATCAAATGTTGATGTTCCTCTACCAACTTCATCTAATATAATGAGTGAATCTTTTGTGGCATTGTTTAAAATATTAGCAGTTTCTATCATTTCAACCATGAATGTTGACTGCCCTCTGGCCAGATAATCAGCTGCTCCAACACGTGTAAATACTCTATCCACAATGGATATTCTAGCAGAAGTAGCAGGTACAAATGAACCAATTTGTGCCATTATAACTATGAGTCCAACTTGACGCATATAAGTTGATTTACCTGCCATATTAGGTCCGGTTATCATCATTATAATATTTTCTTTTGTATCAAGCTCGGTATCATTTGGTATGAATTCATTATAACCCAGAGATTTTTCTACTACAGGATGTCTGCCGTCTTTTATTGAAATAACCCCATCATCTGTTATTTCAGGTCTTACATAATTGTTTTTTATTGCAGCTTCAGCAAGTGATAATAAACAATCTAGTTCTGAGATTTTTTTTGAAACATCCTGTAGATAAATTATATAATCTAAGAGTTTATTTCTTATTGAAACAAATATTTCATATTCCAAATTTTTTATTCTTTCTTCTGCTCCAAGAATTATTGCTTCATATTCTTTTAATTCCGGAGTTATAAATCTCTCTGCATTAACAAGTGTCTGCTTTCTTATATAATCCTTTGGGACATTTGAAAGATTTGCTTTTGAGACTTCTATATAATATCCAAAAACAGAAGTGTAACCAACCTTCAATGAATTGATTCCTGTTCTTTTTCTTTCGTTTTCTTGCAAAGATAATAACCACTCTTTACTATTTTTTGATATGTCTTTTAGTTTTTTTAACTCTTCATTATAGGATGGCTTTATCAAGCCACCTTCTTTAATCGTTATTGGAGGTTCATTTTCTATGGCTTCATCAATGATTTTGTAAATTTCAATTAATTTATCATTCGATAATTTAAAATTTTTTATAAGTAATTCATTTCCTGTCCTATCAATTATATTATCAATCTTTTCAAGCAATCCGATTGAATTTTTAAGAGATACTAAATCCCTACCATTTACATTTGAACTTCCCAATTTACCTGTTATCCTCTCTATATCTGCCATATCTTTGAGCAAATCAATAAGATTATCTTTAATATCAGAAAAGTTAATAAAATATTGAACAATCTCCTGCCTTATTTTTATAGAATTTATATCTACAAGTGGTTGTTTGAGCCATTTTCTGAGCTCTCTACTGCCCATACCTGTATTTGTATAATCAATAACATTTATAAGTGATAAGTATGAGCCTTTTTGTTCTGAATCAAGAATTTCAAGATTTTTAATGGTAACAGAATCAAGCACCATAAATTTATCTGATTTATAATCTGTTATTTTATTTATGTGATATAAGATTGTTTTCTGTGTATCATAAATATATATAAGTAAAGCACCCGCAGGAATAAGTGAAATTGATTTTTCTTTGATACCGAATGATTCGGTAGTTAATATTTTAAAATGTTCTTTTATTTTATTAATTGCGACATCATACTGAAAATTCCAATCACTGTAATAATTCACATATAATTTTTCTATTTCAAGTTTTAGCCGTTCTATAATATTTTTCTGATAGACTTTATTTTCCTTATATGATTCAGGAAGTAAAATTTCAGTTGGATTAATATTAATAATAACGTCAACGAGTTTATCAAAATTATCAATTGAATGTAATTCTCGTGTTATAAATTCTCCTGTTGAAATATCTATATACGATATTCCTATTGATTTTTCTCCAATATAGAATGATAGTAAATAATTGTTTACTTTTTTATTTAAATTATCTTCTTCTATTATGGTTCCTGGAGTGATTATTCTGACTATTTCTCTTTTTACAAGACCTTTTGCTGTTTGAGGATCTTCCATTTGCTCACATATCGCAACTTTATAGCCAGCATTTATGAGTTTCATTATATAAGAATTTGCTGCATGAAAAGGAACGCCACACATTGGCATTTTTAATTGCCTACCTTCACCTGCTGCACGTGATGTTAGTGCAATTTGTAGAATACGAGATGCTATCTTTGCATCTTCATTAAACATTTCATAAAAATCTCCAAGACGAAAAAAAAGTATTGTATCCGGATATTTCTTTTTAATGTCCATATATTGTCTCATCATCGGGGTTAAATCATACATTATAAATTCCTCAATGGTTAAAAAAAATATATATTTGATTATTTATAAAATTTTATTTTTTTTTAAGCTTTTGCTTTATATTTTTTAACTTAATATTAGCTTCATTTTTCCATATTGTATTTGGATACAACTGCAGTAATGTTTCTAAAGTCTCTCGTGCCATTTCATACATATTTGATTTATAATATGCCTTTGCAAGACCATATAATGCTTCTTCTGAAAAATATGAAGTGGTTTTTAATATTTTTTCAAATATGGACACAGCTGTTTTATAATCACCTTTTTCAATATATGCTTCACCTTTATATAAAAGTGATAATGTATACAAAAATTTATTATCTTCATTATTTAAAACTCTTTGATAACTTTCAATAGCAGCTTCAAAATTGCCTTTTATCATATATATATGTCCAGTATTTATTGCAGCCCAATTATAAAACCAAGTCTCATTTGGATAATTATTAAGTATTTCATTATATTTTTCTATTGCTTCTTTATATCTTTTCTTTTCCTTATATAATGAGTCAATATTAAATAATGCCATGGAATTATACTGGCCACGTGGATAACTTTTTAAATATGATTCATATGCTTTTATTGCGTTATCTATATCTCCTTTAGCTGAGCGGAGACGAGCGATCGCAAAAAATGCCTCTTCAGCATAATCCGTATTTTTATGCTTAGCAATAAGTATTTTATATTCATCTATTGCATCATCAATTTTTCCAAGTTTTTCAAGAGAACGTGCTATCATAAGAATAGAAATACGTGCCCAGTCAGTATCAGGATAGACCTCTTTTACTTTTGAGTATATCTGTATGGCTTCATTATATTTCCCCATTTGAAAATATTTATTTGCCTGTTCAACAGGATCATCAGATAAAAGCGGAAAAGAAAAGGAAAAATATATTATTAAAAATAATACTAATTTATTTACCATATAATTTATTCTCTATTTCTTTATGCTGTTTAAGCGACCTGATTCTCTCCTCTGCCTGCTGGACATATATTTCTCGGTTATAAAATTCATAAACCACTCTACTATACGCATCTTTTGCTTCTTTATAATCACCAGCAAGTTTATAAGTATCACCTATATGCATTGCTGCCATAGGAGCCCAATCTGTATCTTTATATTTATTTTTTATTATTTTATACTCATTGATTGCATTTTTATATCTCCCAATTTGACCGAATAAAGATGCGAGTTGAAATCTTGCCTGTATTTCCCACTGGGTATTTGGATAATATTTCATTATATTTCTGTAAATGTTTATTACTTTTTTATATTTTTCTTGCTTCATATAAATTTGAGCAAGATTAAAATAAGCTCGTATTGTTTCCTTTTTACCAGGTGATTTTCTTATTAAATCTCTGTAAATCTCCATTGAATATGGATATTTTTCAAGTTTTGTATAACATCCAGCAAGTTTGTATGCGGTTTCTGTATATAATGAATGTTTGGGATTTTCCGCCATAAACTTTTGATAATGCTCTATTGCTTTAGGTAAATTACCAGTGTATTCATAAGCATTTCCTAAATAATATCTAACATCATGGAATGTTTTTGCAGTAGGATAATTCTGTATAATTCTCTCCCAAATTTCTATTGCTCCTTCATAATCTTCAATATCAAAATATTTTTTACCTTCTTTAAATAATATATTTATATCACGTTCAATTTCTTCTTTTGTCATTTGTTTTTGTTCAGGTGCTATTTCTGGTATCTCTACCTGTTTTTGTTCAGTAGTAATAGTTATGGTTTGTGGTGTCTGCTGGGCTGTTTGTGAAGAAATAGTATCAATTTCAGATAAATTAAATTTCATGTCAGGAGTAGGATCTGGATCTATCTTATTCATTTCATCTATACTCATTGTTGTATTGGTGTTAAAAAATATATCATCGCTCACATTCTGTGAAATTAAATTACTAAAGAATAAAATAAAAACAATAAAAGATAAATTTATAATTTTTTTCATAAGGACTCCTTAAAAATATAATTTTTATATATTATTAAAATAACACAATATTTTTAATATGTCAATAAAAGGATGGAAATAATTAGATTTTTAGATCTTCAGATATATGGATCTAAAAATAATACAAAAAATATAAAAAATAGTCAAAAATTGTGTGGTTATTTTAATAAAGCAATTGATTGCATTTTTTAAAAATTTATTTAGGAAATCATTTGATGCAATAGTTGACCAGCCAAACATTGAGACACGAAGTTAATAGAAAACAAATGGTTTTTACGAAAGATACTCAAGATGTTATGCAAAAAATTTTTTAAACAAGCAAACAATTTATTACAAAAAACGTATCAACTACTTTATAATCCACCCATCCTTACCTTCTCTTAATGAAGGAAAATAAGATAAAAATTATATATTTTTTACATTAACAAAACATAATAAACAATTGACATAATTTTTTATTTAATTATACTATAACTACTATGGTAAAAGAAAAAATCGCAAATACACAGCCAAAAGACAGTATTATTTTATTTTGTGAAAAATGGATTTTTTATATTCTTGTTTTTACAATTTTCATTATACCACTATTTTTCAATATATATTCCTATGACCAATTTGAATTACCGAAATTAACATTTTTAAGAATACTAACATTGATAATGCTTGTATTATGGGGAATAAAAATAAGTGTTCAGGGTTATTTGGATTTTAAATCAACCCCTCTTGACATACCAATGTTTTTATGGATATTTCTGAATATAATATGCACATTTACAAGTTTTGCCCCATATCTTTCTTTCCGTGGCGAATATGAAAACTTTGCTGGTTCTCTTTCAAATATAAATTATGTGATACTTTATTATATTGCCACACAGAATTTAACTGATAAAAAACAGATAATTGTGATAAATTACAGTTTTTTACTTGCCGGACTTTTATCAGGAATTTATGCTGTTGCACAATTTTTCGGATATGATTTTATCAAATGGAATGAAGAATCAATGATAAAAGGCAGGTATTTTGCCTCAATGGGTAATCCAAATTTTTTAGGCGCACTTCTTATAATGATAATACCAGTAAATATTGCCTTTTTTGTAACAAATATTAATAAAAAGAATTATTTTTATGCAATGTTATTATTTTTTCTATTTGTATTATTGTATGTCGCTCTTTTTGGGACCCAAAGCCGTGGTCCATTTCTTGGTTTTATTTTTTCTGTTATTCTTTTACTTAGCTATTTTATTTATAAAGCATATAAAAAAATGGTTGCAGAATCTAAACTACAGCATATCTCATTTTTAAATATCTTAAAGAATTTTTTATATAAATATAAATACTGGGTTATTTCCATTGTTTTTATATTAATACTTTCAGTTGCATTGAGTTTGACCATTGGTAAAAATGCTACATTACGATTATGGAATTCAATAGTAAATTTTCAACAAAGTGTTAGGACCTCCAGATTGCATATATGGATACCATCCTTGAAAATTATTAAAAACTATCCTATTTTAGGAACTGGTGTTGATACATTTAAATCAGTATTTCCAAAATATTCAGGTATAGATTTTGCACAAATAGACGGCGCAAATGTTGCATCAAGAACAGCTCACAATGAACTACTAAATATCGCTGCAACAATGGGTATTGTATCTCTTGGCATTTATTTATTACTAATCTTTTCCTATTATCGTATGTGGTACAGATCATTTATTAATATTGTTGATTTTGACCATAAAATGATTTCTATTGCAATGTTTGCATCATTTATTGCCTATTTTGTCCAAAATTTTTTTAGTTTTGGTGTCGCAGCTATCAATACTTCATTTTATATATTTATGGCTTTACATTTTATATATTATAAAGATTATTGTAATGTTAAAATCAGAAAACTCCAATTACCTGCTTACAATGAAATTACAAAAATTTTTTATATTTTAATATTTATTTTTTCAGGTATATACTTTTCAATCAAAGCATTTAATATTTATGAAGCGGATACTTATTATAACAGAGGAAGAATTTTAGGCTCAGTTTATAATAAATGGGAAATGGCTATACCAGAACATTTAAAATCAATTAAACTCGCGCCTAAAGAAGTAAAATATCAAGTATACACTGGTCTTGCTTATGAACGTCTTGCAATGAATGTACAAGATAAAAATACTCAATCACAATTGATGAGAAAAGCAATAGAATATTATACCAATGGAATAAAACTCAATCCATTTAATGCATATTATTGGGGTAATCTTGCAAGGGTCTATGCATTTTTAGGTGACCTTGAAAATAATCAGCAGTATCTTGCAGAAGCAGAAAAATATTATTTAAAAGCAATTGACAGGGCTCCTGTTACTGGATTATTTTATAATAATTTAATTGATTTATATATAAGACATGGGCTTGTAGCACAGGCAATGCCACTTTTTGAAAAATTAGAAATAATAGATAAGAATATGGCAGCAAATGCCTATTTCATGCTCGGAAATTTATTTTTTACCAAAAAAGAATTTTTACATGCAGAAAATGCCTATAAAAAAACTATTGAACTTAATAATAAATTATTCCAAGCATTTCATAATCTAGGAGTTGTATGTGCAGCTTTGGGTAAAAAATCCGATGCAAAATTATATCTTGAAAAATTCATTGAAATGGCCCCAGACTCTGATATGGTCCCAAATGCAAAGAAGATATTAAATGATATAAAAAATGTTCACTAAATATGTTCTAGAAGAATGTTCGCAAAAAATGTTCATTGGTCATTAGAAATATTTATTGATAATATTTTAACATTATTAACAAATATAATTAGAGAACTTTTTCAATGAACATCAATAACGAAAATTTATAACTACATTACTTTTCCTGGATTCAATTTTCTTGCTTTATTATATGCAGATAATGCTTTTGACTTCTTCCCCATTTTTTCATATAAACTTCCAAGACCAATATATACCTCTGAATCATTTGGTGATATTGATTTTGCTTTATTAAATGCTTTTTCTGATTCTTTATATTTTCCCTCTCTATAATAAACCCATCCAAGACCAATATAAGCAGGAGCATTATTTTCTTGCTTTTCTATTGATTTTTTAAATTCCGATTCTGATTCTTTTAAACGGTCATTTTTATAAGAATACCATCTGTAATAAACCCATCCAAGACCTGTGTGGGGTTGGGGTATATCCGGATTTAATTCTATTGTTTTTAAAAAATGTTTTTCTGCCTGTTGTAAATTATCCTGATGATAATAAACCCATCCAAGTCCATTATGGGCGTCTGTATGATTTGGATTTATTACCAAAGCATCTTTAAATGCTTGTTCTGCAGATTCTATCTGCGCATCACCCTGCAAAAAAAGATTATAATAAGTCCAACCAAGACCTATATAATTTTCAACATCATTATTTTTTAATTTAATTGCTTTTAAAAAATGTGCCTCTGCTTCTTCATATCTTCCTGAAAGATAACAGATCCAACCAAGACCTGAATATATACTTGATTCATTAGGTTTTAAATCAATGGATTTATTGAATTGTTGTTCTGCTTCTTTAAATTTATTTTGGAAATAATATATCCAGCCAAGACCAATATTGGCATCTGCATATTTTGGATTTATTTTTATTGCTTTTTTATGTTCTATCTCCGCTTCTTTATATTTACCCATGTTAACATATACACCACCAAGCAGAAAATGAACATCTGCATAATTGGGTTTTAATGATAATGCTTTTTTAAAATATAAAACTGCGTTTGAATACTTTTCCATATTAAAATATAATTTGCCAAGAGCAATATATGCATTAACATAATTGGGATTTTTTTCTAAAACATTTTTTAATTCAATTTCTGCCTCAACACATTTACCGAGATGAACATATACTTCACCTAAACAAAATTTCGCATCAAGATAATCTGGATTTAATAACAATGCTTTTTTAAAATTTTCCTCTGCTTCTTTATATCTTTTTTGTGTAGCATATACCCTGCCTAAACATATATATGAATCCGCATATTTTGGGTCTTCTTCTAAAGCTTTTTTACAATTTTCCTCCGCTTCTTTTAACTCTTCCTTTGTAGCGTATATTGCGCACAAACAGGATGGTTTTTGATTTATATCAATTCTAGGATCATATATATTGGTTTTTATAAAATTTTTTATCTTATTAAATACATCAGACATTTATTTTACTCCTTGTAAATTAAAATATTTTATGTAGAAACATATTAACAATTTTTTAAAAAAATGCAAATATTTTTATAAAAGTGATATTTTCATTTTATATATTAGTCTTCAAATAATTAATCTGTCTTAATAAATTTTCTTTTATTTCTCTTCTCCATTCTTTTTCATAATAAAATTTTATCCAGTAAAGTTCTCTTTCACGCATACCCATCTCATGATAAAGTGATATAATAAGATTTAATGCTGCAAAATCATAAGAGTCAATATTCACTGCCATTTCAAGATATTTCATTGTATTTTTTAAATCTTTAAGATTGTGAAAATAAATAGAGGCGATATTCTTTATTATATTAGGAACATCACCAGCTAAATTTAATGCATAATTTTTGTAAAATTCAAATCTGTTTAAATTGAAATCCATAGCTGAATATTCTGCCATACGAACAAGATATCTTCCAAGAACATATCTAATAAAATAATCTTTATTTTTGCAATTATACAAATCTCTTATACAATATATTTTCATTAAATTTTCAGATTTATTCATAATACTTGATGAATCTGTTAATTTATGTAAAATACCATAAGGTCGTGTCAAAAGATTGTATTCAGGATAAGAGGTCATATCCATGAAATATATTTTATCTTTATTATTCTTGAAATACATATCTATTTCTACTTTTTCTTGCATTTTTCTGTTCAATATCCCCTTTTCTCTTGCAGATTTATAAATAGAAATATCAAGCACATTGCCATTTTGGTCATAAACAGTTATTTTAGGATACATTTTTTTTACCTGTTTTATATATTGAACATTGAAAATATAAATATCTGATTTGCCAAAAATTTTATCATCAGGTGTTACTGTTTTTAATATATTCAAACCATGGTCATAGGCTAAAAATTGTCTTGAATAATCGTTTTTTGTGTAATTTATAAAGATATATAATAAAACATAAAAAGAAAGGATTATTAATATTATATATTGATTTATTTTTAATCTGTTTTTCAAATATTGTATAAATGAAAAAAATCCCGCAGCAAGGAAAAATAATGAAAAAAGATTATTTAAAAGATAAAAAGGTTTATTTACATAAAAAAATTCTGGAGAGTTACCATTGTAAGTGAAATAAATAATTAAAAAAAGATTTAAAATAATAACAGAAAAACTTATAAGAAAAAATTTTTTTAATTTTATATATAAAATAAAAAAACCAAATAATGTAAACAAAAATAGCACATTTAAATTTTCAAAATAATTTTTTAAATACCAGGATAATTTTGAAAAACAGGAACTTAAAGTAAAAACAGGGTCATTTTGATTTATATATACTTTTCTTAAAATAAAATCAAATAAAAGATTTACCGAATCAATACCAGCCCAGACATTTATTGCTTTATTATATCTTATAAAAAGATAAAACCATGATGTAATGAATGACAAAAAGAAAAAAAGAATTGATTTAATAATATTCTTATTTTTTCTTTTATTCGCTATGTATAAAAGAAAAAATATTAAAATAATCATTATAAATAATGATGTTTGATGAGAAACTGGCATGAAACCAGCAAAATACATAGAAAGATAAAAAAATCTTATATCATCATCTACATAATAACAAATTGTAGAATAAATACAAACAAGCACTACAATAATATTAAATACATATATACCACCTTTTATATTAGTAGCTATACTTAAAAAATCGTTTGAAAATATAAATATTAATGACAAAGCAATAGATATATATTCAAAGAATATATTTTTTTTGTCAATTATGATTAAAAATTTTTTAATAGAAATGTAAAGCAATAAAAAAACAACAGCAGATAAAATAACAGATAAAAAATTTATCCGAAAAGCTATATCACCTAATGGTAAAAATGTTGCAATTTTTCCAAAAAGTAAAAAAATAGGATAACCAGGTGGATGTCCAATACTTAAATTATATGCAGCTGATGCAATTTC
>JAOAAI010000049.1 GCA_026418955.1 Candidatus Goldiibacteriota bacterium
GGACTGATAGTTGCTCTCAATAAAGATAAACTTATAAATGTTACTCTCATTGTTTTTTTAGCTGTGTTTTTATTAAATATTTTAGGACTTCTAGGTGGATATTGGGCAGGAATACTATATGGATTTTCAGAAGATAAAAAACGGACACTTTCTATTGAAGTTGGCATGCAAAACGCTGGATTGGGAGCTGTTTTAGCACTTAAACATTTTTCTGCTGCAGCTGCACTGCCATCTGCTTTGTTTGCCACATGGTGTGTGATAACTGCTTCAATTCTTGCAGGAATATGGGCAAGCAGGAAATAAAATATCAGATTTGTGATTTAACATTTATAATTTAATTATTATATATTAATTAAAATTTAAATAATTTTTTTAATACTTAAACTTTAATAAAAATATTAAATATTAAGATTACATTGAATTTTGTATTTTTTGTTGTATAATATGAAACAATTATGGAAAAGGTATTATTGATAAAGGTATTCAGTCGTGAATCCATAAAAGAAGTGGAAAATGATATAGAAGAGATGAAAGGTCTTGTTGACACAGCAGGTGGTGTGGTTGTTGATGTTGTAAAACAGAAAAGATTCGAAATATCACCTGCGTATTATATTGGCAAAGGCAAAGCAGAAGAAATAAAGGAAAAATATATTGATAATATTGATTTGGTTATATTTGATAATGATTTAAAACCAGTTCAGGTGAGAAATCTTGAAGATATATTTGGCAAAAGGGTCATTGACAGAACCCAATTGATTTTGGATATTTTTAGCCAGAGAGCACATACGAAGGAAGGCAAACTACAGGTTGAATATGCGCAGTTACTTTATCTTTTGCCGCGTTTGTCTGGAAGAGGTACTGAATTCATGCAGCAGACAGGTGGTATTGGGACCAGGGGACCTGGTGAGACAAAATTAGAAGTTGATAAAAGAAAAATAAAGATTCGTTTACAGCGTATAAAAAAAGAATTATCAGATGTGCAGCAAATACGCGAACAGCAGAGAGAAAGAAGAAAATCAATACCTGTACCGCTTGTTGCAATTGTGGGTTATACCAATGCAGGTAAAACGATGTTTTTAAATAAAATGACTAATGCTGGCAAATTGAGTGAAGATAAACTTTTTGCTACACTTGATCCTAAAATCAAAAGATTTACTTTACCCGATGGCTATACAATTTTATTTTCAGATACTGTTGGATTTATAAAACGTCTTCCTACTCAGCTAATTGCAGCTTTTCGTGCAACACTTGAAGAGGTAAAAGAAGCCGATATCATACTTCATATCATAGATATCAGTGAAGAGGGTTGGCAAGAGCGAAGAGATGTTGTTTATGAGGTTTTAAAAGAAATAGATTCATATGATGGAAAAATTATAATAGAAGCTTATAATAAAATTGATAAATTAAGTCCAGATAAAAGAGAATACATTGTAAATAAAAATAATGGTATATTTATTTCTGCCAAAACAGGCGAAGGCATTGATAAACTGATTGATGAAATTCAGAAAAATGTTGAAAAGTATTTTGTTCAAAAAGATATTTTTATTCCATTGAATAAATCAGGACTGATAAACATATTTTATAGAGAAGGTGTTGTATTTGAAAGACAAGATAGGGAAGATGGTATATATTTAAAAATAGGATGTTTGAAAAAGACGTTGGAAAAATTTAAAAAATTAAAGATGGAGAGTGAAATTCAAAATGGATAGGATAATAAGAGCCGGAGTTGTTGGTGTTGGAAGTTTAGGGCAACATCATGCCCGAATTTATGCAAATACCCCAGGAGTTAAATTAACTTGTGTTGCGGATGTCTCTGATAAATGCAAAGAAATCGCTGATAAATATGGTGCTTCTTTTTTTAATGATTATAAGAAAATTATAAATATGGTGGATGTTGTTTCAATAGCAGTACCTACTTCTTTACATTATAAAATTACAAAATTTTTTATAGAAAATAAGAAACATGTTTTGCTTGAAAAGCCAATGACATCCACAGCAAAAGAGGCTAAAGAATTATTGAGATTATATAAAAAACATAAAGTGATTTTACAGATCGGACATATAGAAAGATTTAATGTAGCAATAGAAAAACTTCAGCAATTAAAAAAGGTACCGGTCCTAATAGAAGCAAATAGATTGGGGCCTTTTACTGCACGTTCTACAGATATAAGTGTGGTTCTTGATCTTATGATACATGATATAGATATTATTTTACAACTTGTAAATAGCCATGTTAAAAAAATAGATGCAATAGGCGTTCCTATACTTACAGATTACATTGATATGGCGAGTGCACGTATAGAATTTAAAAATGGTTCTGTTGCAAATATTACTGCCAGTAGAGTCAGTCCTAAAAAGATAAGAAAAATAAGGGTTTTTGAAAATAATGCTTATATGTCAATTGATTACATTAGACAATCAATAAAAGTTTATAAATTAAAAGAAGGTTTATCAGGTGATAGAAAGATTTCTTGGAATGATATGATGGAACTAGAAGTATATCCGATGTCAAAGGAAGAACCACTTGCAAAAGAAATAAAAGCCTTCATTGCCGCGGTTAGATCAGAACAAAAAGTAGAAGTAACCCCTGAACAGGCATATGAAGCATTGAAAATAGTTCTTGAAATTGAAAAACAGATAAATAAGAAACTTGATAAAGTAAGAAATAAAAAGGTG
>JAOAAI010000104.1 GCA_026418955.1 Candidatus Goldiibacteriota bacterium
CTGCATAAACAGCAGGTATTGTCCCATTTCCAGGAAGAGCCATACCCAATGCTTCACTTAAACAGTTCATTGTATTTGCTGTGAACATACCAGCACAAGAACCACATGTAGGACAGCAAATATCTTCTATTTCTTTCATCGTTTTTTCATCTATCTTATTCATCTGAAATTCACCAACAGCTTCAAATCCACCTGTTATTAAATCATAATTTTTACCTTTATATCTACCCTGTAACATAGGTCCACCTGAAATCATGATTGCAGGTATATTCAAACGTGCCGCAGCCATTAGCATCCCAGGAATAATCTTGTCGCAATTAGGGATAAAAACAAGACCATCAAATGGATAAGCAGTCGCCATTATTTCAATACTATCTGCTATAATTTCACGAGATACAAGTGAATATTTCATCCCAGTATGTCCCATTGCAATTCCATCACATACTCCTATTGTATTAAATTCCATAGGAGTTCCACCCATCATCCTAACCCCAGCTTTTACAGCTTCTGCTATTTTATCAAGATGAATATGACCTGGTATAACTTCATTATATGAATTAACAATACCTATTATAGGTCTTTCTATTTCTTCATCAGTATATCCCATTGCTTTGAATAATGCTCTATGTGGTGTTCTTTCTATTCCTTTTTTCATTTCGTCTGAACGCATATTTATATCACCTTCCTTTTAAAAATAAAAACGATATATAATACCATACATTTTTATTTAAAATCAATTTAAAACTTTTATGATTTAGAACTATAATTTTATATAATGATAAATAATATTGTTTTATATTTTTGTTTAATTATCATTTTATTTCAATTTTCATAAAAAAA
Organism: Candidatus Goldiibacteriota bacterium; assembly: GCA_026418955.1. Classification (GTDB taxonomy): domain Bacteria; phylum Oederibacteriota; class PGYV01; order PGYV01; family DSYL01; genus DSYL01. The sequence goes on from JAOAAI010000104.1 coordinate 841, forward strand.
TTTTCAATTTTAATTATTTAAAAGAACATATAAAATTATATTTATTAAAGCGCAAAAACCTTTATTTTTAGGAATTTTAGGATTTCCGGGTTTCTGCGCTTCAGTCCCTTTTATACAAGGACAACAAGCAGAAGCCCGGTTAGTAGAAGGACTTCTACCGGAAGTAAAGGTATGGACGTAATAATGGCTTGGTTATTTTTCTTATTATTTATATTTCTTGCCATTATAGCACGTCCTCCTTTTTATTAAATCTTATAAATATATAACATTGTTTTTTGTTTTTGTCAAATTTTTTATTTATAAATAATAAAAGTATATGAAAAAAATAATAACCAAATAGAAAAATATAAAGATAATAAAAAACAAAGATTTTTTGAATTAACTCAAAATGTTTATACAAAAACTTTATTAATATTAAATAAAAAATTTTAATAACTCTAATTCTGAACTCCTCATAAGGAAAGTGGAGAGATATAAAAACAACAAATAATTTATTTTATAATTATTATAAAACATCTAATTTAACTTTTTTGAAAATACTATAAAAAATTTTCTTACGTTTATAATAATCTAAGTACTTCCCCTCACTATCAGTTCAGGATAAAACAATTCATCTCGCATGTTTTTAAAATCATTTTCATTTATAGCCCAGATTGCAATCTCTGCTGCCTTTTTTCCCATCTCAATTCCAGGTTGTCTTATTGCTGTAACATTTGCAGCAAGCGGTAATCCCATATCATCCTGGCTTATAATTGCAATATCATCTGGAACTTTAATCCCCCTTTTTCTTATTTCATCCAAGAGTTCTAACATATGTGGATCGCTTGCAGCAACATAAATTGCATCAATTTTGTTTTTTAAAAAAAAATCCAATGCCACAACCCCTAAATCAGGCATTACATATTTAAACTCAAATATATTTTTATTATTTGCATCTAAACCATGTTTTTTCATTGTCTCTTTAAAACCTTGGAGTCGCTCATTGAAACTTAATACTTTTTGCGTATCACCTATCAACATACCTATTCTTTTTCTTTTTCTTTCTAAAAAATGTTCAACAGCAAGTTTTGCTGCCATTTTATTATCGTAATGCACCCTATGACCC
>JAOAAI010000001.1 GCA_026418955.1 Candidatus Goldiibacteriota bacterium
GTTAAATACATGCTTGATATGAAAATAGCATATGTGCCTGGTGGAGTTCTTATCAAAAAAAATATATGGAATAAAATTCCGGATAAATTTAAACCTGTTATTCTTGAAGAGTCTAAAAAATCATTTGATAAACTTACAAAATTATCAAGAAAGGAAAACAAAGAAGCACTAGATGCATTGAAGAAGAGTGGAATTATTTTTACAAACATAAATAATGATTCTGATTTAAAAACGTTTGAAGAAATAAGTAACAAGACAGCAAATGATTTAATAGGAAAGTTTTATACGAAAGAAATACTTGACGAAGTGAATAAATATTTATCTGAAATCAGGAATAAGCAAAAGAAGGGAAAATAATTTTATAAATGAATTTTTTAAAAAGATTAAATTACAAATTATATAAATTCCAGCGTTTTTTTGTTGTTATTCTATTTTTTTTACTTTTAATAATTGCATTTTTACAGGTTTTTTTACGTTTATTTTTTCGTGGTGGTATAGAAAGTGCAGATTCTATTATTCGTTATCTTGTTCTGTGGATTGGTTTTCTTGGAGCATCCCTTGCAACATATAAAAATAGACACATAAATATTGATGTTGCATCTCAGTTTTTTAAAAAGTTGAATAAAAGACTTGTTTCACTTATTGTTTTTACAATTTCATTTGCAATAAGTATATTATTTTTAGTTGCAGCTGTTATTTTTATTATAAATGAGTTTGGGAGTTCTAATAAAATAACTTTTATACCAGTATGGATTTTTGAACTTGTATTACCACTTTCTTTTTTATTCATCACACTTACTTTTTTACAAAAATTTATTGAATCAATAGTATATTTTAGGAAAGGACAATAGAAGTGTTTATTACAATAATAGTTATTATTGGAATTATTGCTGCTTTTTTAGGAGTTCCGCTTTTTGTTATTTTGGGCGGACTTGCTTTTATATTTTTCATATTAGCAGGTATTGATATATCTGCTGTTATTATAGAAACAGCAAGGATAGGAACATCACCTGTTTTAATTACCATACCATTGTTTACATTTGCAGGATATATAATGGCAGAAGCTGGTACTCCAAGACGTATGATAAATCTTGTAAATTCATTCATCGGTTGGTTACGCGGTGGAGTGGCGATAGTGGCTATAGTTGCTTCTACTTTTTTTACTGCTTTTAATGGGGCAACAGGTGTAACAATAATTGCACTTGGTGGGCTTTTATTTCCAATGTTGTTAAATGAAAAATACAATGAAAAATCATCGCTTGGTATTGTAACTTCTGCAGGAACAATGGGGGTTCTTTTTCCACCATCTATTGCAATAATTCTTTATGGCCTTATTGCAAAGGTAAGTATTGCAAAACTTTTTATAGCCGGAATTTTACCTGGTATATTACTTACCATTATGATTTCCATTCTTTCAATGAAATATGCTCCACCTATTGAAGATAAAAAAGAATTTTCATTAAAAGAAATAATAAAGTCAGTAAAAGAAGCAGCTTGGGAAATACCGCTTCCATTTATTGTATTATGGGGGATTTACAGTGGTAAATTTACAGCAGCAGAGGCAGCGATTATCACTGCTGCCTATGCTTTTGTAGTGGAAGTTTTTATTTACAGAGATTTACATATAAAAAAAGATGTTCCACGTATTATCAGGGCTTCAATTGTATTAACTGGTGGTATATTTATAATACTTGGGGCTGCTCTTGGACTTACTAATTATCTAATTGATGAACAAGTGCCAATGAAGATGTTTAATTGGATAAAGACAAATATAGGCAATAAGTATGTTTTTCTAATCCTTTTGAATCTATTTTTATTAATAGTTGGTTGTCTTATGGATATTTTTTCGGCAATCATGGTGGTTGTGCCATTAATTGCTCCTGTTGCATTGAATTTTGGTATTGAGCCAACACATCTTGGTATAATTTTTCTTACAAATCTTGGTATTGGTTATCTCACCCCACCTGTTGGGCTCAATCTTTTTATTGCATCATATAGATTTAGAAAACCTGTAATTAACCTTTATATTGCGGTAATACCTTTTTTGCTTGTATTACTTATAGGACTTATTATTATTACATATATACCTTTTATTAGTTTATGTTTGGTTGATCTTTTTAAGGTAAAGTAATTTGTTCGGATAAAACTTGTGTGTTTGTCTGATATGTTATATATT
>JAOAAI010000023.1 GCA_026418955.1 Candidatus Goldiibacteriota bacterium
ATATGATACTCCACAACAGTTTGCTCTGGGATTTGTTGATACACCTGGAAAAATGTTTACAGATACAACACCTTTTATTGCTGACCGCAGTGGAAAGGGAAAATATATTTCATTTTATCATATAGCAAAAACACCAGAAGCTAGTTATGAATTTCCAGGTCCTGATACTTTATGGTATGCTGTTGCGTTTAAAAATAAAATTACAATTAAAGATACTGATGGAATTATTGTGTTAAAAGAAAAACCATTAGAGCCACGCAAGATTTACTATGTTACAACCTACTTTTATGATGAAAATTACAATTATATAGGTGGTGTTCAGGCCTGGGAAGCCAAGTATTTAAAACAATAAAACAACGACATAGTTCAAAAATAGTAAAAAACATACATTGCGCTAATTTCGTATTTCGTTTTTCAAATGCTCTAAATTTCTACGGAGCAGAAATTTAGGTGGAAAGAAAAGGTAGAAAAGATGAAAAAAATATTCATATAATTATTTTAAATGTTATTTTTATGAGTTTATTATTTGTTGCGACAAAAAAAGAAGATGAAAGGAGTAAAAGTTGAAAAAATGTAAAAATGTGCAGGATGTAATTGAATATCTTGAACGATAGGGTTTTTCTAATGGCTTTTAGTGATCAATAACAATATGAGATTTTAAAAAAATTCTTGTTTTAACATATCTGTTGCTTTTTTTCAAATGATTATGTTACTTATTAATACAGTAGTACTCAAAGATAGATCAAATATCATTTTTATAGAAGTGAATGAAACAGAATGAAAAAATAAATTGAAAAATTGTTCTGCCTATGCTAATAGAGGTTGGAGAGAAATAATATTAGATCTTCTACACTTTGGATCTTCGCAGATTCAAATCTAAATATACTATTAAGATTATAATAATATTTTGTTTCATTTCATGAAACTTTTTATAAAAAAAACCTAATTATTATTGACAGTCATTTTACCTTAATATTATAATAATGCGTTTTTAAATTTAAATGTTAAAGAGGCAAAATATGTTAAAAATTAATACAAACTCATTTGATTTTAAAAAAGAGTTATTTTTTGAATTAAAAAGAGATGATATTAAAGAAAATATTATAATAGATGATATATTAAAAATATCAGTAACCCTAACAAAAGAAAAAGAAAGCGTTGTAATTGCGGAAGGTATTATTTCAGGAAATATTAAAATGGATTGTTCCAGATGTCTAGAAGAATTTAAATATAAGATTGATAATAAATTTACTGTGATTTATAAAGAGAAGAAATTAATGAAAAAGAATGATATTGAAACAGATATTTTTCCGTATGAAAATAATATAATAGATCTTTTTGAGTATATAAATCAGGCATTGATTATGGAAATACCCATGAAACCTTTATGTTCCCAGGATTGTGCTGGTTTATGTCCTGTTTGTGGGGAAAATCTTAATATAAAAAAATGCAGTTGCCATATAGAAAGTGTTTTTAATCCATTCAAAGATATTAATATTTATTAAAAAGATGTAAATTTTAGGAGGTTAAAAAGTGGCCAATTTAACTAGAAAAACATCAAAGTCAAAAACAAGGTCTAGAAGAGCTGCAAATATGAAATTAAGACAGAATTTAAATCTTGTGGAATGTTCTAATTGTCACCAAAAAAAATTACCGCACCGAGTATGCAGTAACTGCGGTTTTTATGATGGTCGGGATGTCTTAAATATTGCTGAGTAAATCCTTCCTTTTTTTATCAGGAGAATTTCTGTGAAAATCATTCTTGATGCAATGGGTAGTGATAACGCTCCTGATGTTGAAATACAGGGTGCTATTGATTGCCTTATGGAGCAGAAAGATATTAGTATAATTTTAACTGGAAAAAAGGAATTGCTTGAAGAAAAAATTGCGTCTATAAAAGTAACTAAAGAAATAAAAAATAGAATAGAAATTGTCAATGCTTCAGAGGTTATATTAATGTCAGACCCACCTGCACAGGCATTCAAACAAAAACCTGATTCATCCATTGTTGTTGCTGCAAAATTAATCAAAGAAGAAAAAGCAGAAGCACTTGTTTCTGCAGGCAATACTGGTGCAGTTGTAGTTACATCACTGCTTATTATTGGAAGAATACCTGGAGTTATAAGGCCTGCAATATGTTCTACATTTCCATCAAAAAAGGGACATACGGCAGTACTCGATTTGGGTGCTACTGTTGACTGTAAACCAGAACATCTTACTCAATTTGCAATTATGGGTTCTTTATATGCAGAACATATTTTAAACATAAAAAATCCTGTTGTTGGATTATTGAGTGTAGGTGAGGAAGAAGAAAAGGGTAATGATTTATCCAGTGCTACGCGTGAATTGATAAAAAAGACAGATTTGAATTTCAAAGGAAATGCAGAAGGCAGGGATATTATGAATGGTAATTTTGATGTTGTTGTGTGCGATGGTTTTGTGGGTAATGCTATGTTGAAACTTGGAGAGGGAATAGCAAATTTCGTTTTTACATCACTTAAAGAAGGGGTAAAAAAAGGAAATGTTTTTATTAAAATAGGTGCTCTATTAATGAAACCTGTATTTGAAAATTTCAAGAAAAAAGTGAGCTATGATGAATACGGCGGTGCGCTTTTGCTAGGGATTAAAAAACCAGTTATAATCACTCATGGCAGTGCAAATCCTAAAGCAATTAAAAATGCTATAAAGGTTGCAAAAAAGTTTATAACCGAACATATTAATAATGAAATAGAAATAGCAATAAATAAAACTAAATTAATTGGAGGAGCTATTCAGTGAAAAGAGCCGCCATATTAGGTGCTGGGTTTTATGTGCCGCCAAAAGTAGTCACTAATTATGAATTGGAAAAAATACTGGATACCACAGATGAGTGGATTTCTCAAAGAACAGGTATAAAGCAGCGCCATGTTTCTTCAAAGGATGAACCAACATCTGAACTTGGTGTTAATGCAGCATTGAATGCTTTAAAAAATTCAAATATCAAAAAAGAAGAAATTGATTTTGTAATCACTGCAACAGTAACTGGTGACTATATGTGGCCAGCAACTGCAAATATCATAGTTAATAAACTCGGATTGAATGGAATTCCATCGGTTGATATATCCGCTGCATGCACAGGTTTTATTTATGCTCTTTCTATTGCAAGAGCCTTAATTGTATCTAGTTTATATAAAAAAATTTTAATAATTGCGGCAGATGAATTTACAAAGGTTATTGACTGGCAGGATAGAACAACTTGTGTGTTATTCGGAGATGGGGCAGGCGCTGTTATTCTTGGAGAAGCAAATGACGATGAAAGTGGTATATTATCTACCTATCTTGGTTCTGATGGTTCAAAAGCAGAATTATTATTACAGGCAGGTGGTGGAGTTGTGTATCCTTTATCACAAGAGACACTGGATAAAAAGCTTCATTTTGTAAAAATGGATGGAAAAGAAGTTTATAAAAGCGCAATTTTTAAAATGCATGAAGCACTTGAAATTGCAATGAAGTCAGCAGGCGTAACTGCAAAAGATATTGATTATTTTATTTTTCATCAGGCAAATAAAAGAATAATTGATTCAATAGCTGAAAAATTTAATGTTCCCCTGGAAAAGACCATAGTAAATATAGATAAATATGCAAATACTTCTGCTGCGACAATTCCCATAGCACTAGCAGAAGCAATACAACAAGGTAAAATCAAAAAGGGCATGTTGCTTGGTTTATCTGCGATGGGTGCTGGTTTTACATGGGGCGCTGCGATTTTAAGATTATAATTTATTTTTAAGGAGGATAATTTTGGCACTTGCAATTGTTTTTCCTGGTCAAGGAGCCCAATATCCAGGTATGGGCTTTGATTTTTATAGTTCAAATGAAAAAGCAAAATCTATTTTTGACAAAGCAGAACAATTTTTTGGTGGTGGTTTATTAGATGTTATGTTTAAAGGAACAGAGGAAGATTTAAAAAAAACAGATTACACACAACCAGCAATATTTACAATGAGTGTTGCGATTTATGAAGCAATGAAGGATAATTTAGAAAAACCTTTATATTTTGCAGGACATAGTTTGGGAGAATATTCAGCTCTTTATGCTGCAGGTGCTTTTGATTTGCAAACAGGTATAAATCTTGTAAAACTTCGTGGCAACCTCATGCAGCAAGCATCAGAAAAAACAAAAAGTGGAATGGCAGCTGTTTTAGGATTGGATATAAATAAAGTAGAAGAGTTATGTGAAAAGGTAAAAAATATAGGATATATTTCAATTGCAAATTATAATTGTCCAGGACAGATTGTTATATCAGGTGAAATATCAGCCATAGATGCGGCAGAGGCAATTGCCAAAGAACTTGGTGCAAAACGTTATATAAAATTATCTGTTGCAGGTGCGTTTCATTCTGCTTTAATGCAACCAGCATCAGATATTTTTAAAAGTAAAATAAATGATTTTGAAATAAGAGATATAGAAATTCCTGTTATTGCTAACTGGACAGCAAAAGAAATAAAAACATCTATGGAAATTAAAGAAGCGATGATAAATCAAATTACTGCGCCTGTAAAATGGATAGATAGTATTGAATATCTGCGTTCAAAATCTGTGGATAAATTTATAGAGATTGGTCCTGGTGCAGTATTATCCGGATTAATAAAAAAGATTGACAAGTCAGTAAAAATATATAATATAGATAAACTATCGGATGTTGATAAGTTACAAAAATAATATTTAAAAGAGGTATAAAAATGAGAATGCTTGATAACAGAGTAGCTGTTGTTACAGGTGGTGCTCAGGGAATAGGCGAGGCAATCGCTTTAACTCTAGCAAGAGAAGGTGCTTCTATTGCAGTTGTTGATATTAATCTTGAAAAAGCTAAGGAAGTTGCTTTAAAAATAAAAGAAATGGGTGTTGATTCAGAAAGTTACAAAGTAGATGTTGCAAATACAGCAGAAGTAGAACAAACAGTGGATAAGATCGTCGAAAGATTTAAAAAGATAGATATCCTAGTAAATAATGCTGGTATAACTAAAGATAATCTTTTAATAAGAATGTCAGAACAGGAATGGGATGCAGTTATTAATATTAACTTAAAAGGGGTTTTTAATTGGACAAAGTTTTGTGGTAAAGGAATGATGAAACAAAGATTTGGGAGTATAATAAAGATTTCTTCTGTTATTGGTCTTATGGGTAATGTAGGACAGGTTAATTATGCTGCATCTAAAGCAGGTGTTATTGGAATTACTAAGAGTATTGCAAAAGAACTTGCTTCAAGAAATGTTCGGGTAAATGCAGTATGTCCAGGTTATATTAAAACAGCTATGACAGATAAATTATCAGAAGAGGCAAAAAATGCAATTTTACAGTTAATACCTACAAAGACAATGGGACAACCACAGGATGTTGCGAATGTTGTTTTATTTTTAGCATCTGATTTATCTTCTTATATTACAGGCGAGACAATAAGGGTTGATGGTGGTATGGCGATGTGAAAAATTAATAATTAAAAAGTTTATAAATTCTTTAAGGAGGTAAAAATGGCAGAAGAAAAAACAGTAGAAGAAAGAGTTAAAGATGTGATTGTTGCTCAGCTTGGTGTGGATCCTTCGGAAGTGAAACCAGAGGCATCATTTGTAGATGATCTCGGTGCAGATTCTCTTGATACTGTAGAATTGGTTATGGCGCTTGAAGAAGAATTTGGAATTGAAATTCCAGATGAGGAAGCAGAAAAAATAAAAACAGTGGGAGAGGCAATAGAACATATTAAGACAAAATTAAGTTAAAAAGAGGTTTGTTATGAAAAAAAGAGTTGTAATTACTGGGATGGGTGTTATAACTCCAGTAGGAAATAATGTTTCAGAAATGTGGCAAGCATTATTGGATGGAAAAAATGGTATTGGCAGAATAACTCTTTTTGACACTTCACAATATGATACAAAAATAGCAGGAGAAATAAAAAATTTTGACCCATCTGAAATTCTTGAAAAAAAAGAAGTCAAAAGAACACCCAGATTTATACAATATGCATTAAAAACAGCCAAAGAAGCAATTGAAATGGCACAGTTACCAGTTGATAAAGTTGATTTAAATAGGGTCGCAGTTCTTGTTGGTTCAGGCATCGGAGGCATAAATGTTATTGAAGAACAGCAGACAGTCCTTTTGCAAAAGGGACCTTCTAGAATTTCTCCTTTTCTTATCCCTATGTTGATTCCCAATATGGCGGGAGCTTTTATTGCCATGCGTTATGGATTTAAAGGTCCTAATTTTTGTATAGTCACTGCCTGTGCAACAGGGACACATTCAATTGGAGAAGCTTTTAAACTTTTGCAAAGAGGCGATGCTGATGTTGCAATAACTGGTGGCACAGAAGGAGCTTTAACTCCTTTAGGTCTTGCTGGTTTTTGTGCTGCAAAAAGTTTATCTACAAGAAATGATGACCCTGAACATGCATCCCGACCTTTTGATAGAGATAGGGATGGATTTGTTATGGCGGATGGTGCTGGTATTATGGTTCTTGAAACTCTTGAACATGCACAGAAAAGAGGAGCAAAAATTATCGCTGAAATTGTTGGTTACGGCTCATCGGATGATGCATATCATATGACTGCTCCACCACCAGGTGGAACAGGTGGTGCGCTTTCTATGATGAATGCAATAAATGATGCTGGAATAAAACCAGAAGATATTGATTATATTAATGCACATGGCACATCAACAGAGTTAAATGATAAAGAAGAAACAGCTGCAATAAAAGCGGTCTTTGGACAACATGCATATAAACTAGCTATAAGTTCAACAAAATCAATGACAGGTCATATGTTAGGTGGCGCAGGAGCAGTAGAGGCAATTGTGTGTGCGTTATCTTGTAGAGATGATGTTGTACATCCTACCAGAAATCTTGAAAATCCATCACCTGAATGTGATCTTGACTATGTTCCTAAAGTCAAAAGAAATTTAACTGTTAATTATGCTTTGTCAAATTCTTTTGGTTTTGGTGGACACAATGCCACAGTGATAATAAAAAAATACATACCTTAATATTTATTATTTATGGTAAAAAAGTATATAGAAGAATATTTAAAAAAAAATTTAATTTATGATTCAAGTGAGGTCAAACGTGCTTTAACCCATAGTTCGTACGATATTAATAACTATGAAAAGCTTGAATTTTTAGGAGATGCTGTTTTAGGGCTTGTTATTAATGAGTTTATATATGAAAAGATGAAAGAGATGAAAGTTGGAGAGTTAGCAAAGATAAAAAGTTATCTTGTCAGTAGAGAAGTTCTTTTTAGGATTGGGACAAAATATAATATTATAAAATTATTAAAGACAGGGCAAGCGTTAAAGAAAAAAGAAATAAAAAAAAATAAAAAAATAATTAGTGATGTAATGGAAGCAATTGTTGGAGCCGTATATATTAAACTAGGATTGCAAAAGGTTAAAGAGTTTATCTTTGAAATTTATAAGGATGAATTAAAAAATTTAAACAAAAAAAAGGATTTTGATGATTACAAGTCAAAATTGCAGATAAAATTTCTAGAAAATTATGGTGTTTTACCTGAATATTCTTTAATAAAAACAGAGGGTGAAGAGCATAAAAAGATATTTTATGTTAATGTTAAAATGAATAACAAGGTAATGGGAAAAGGAAAAGGTATGACAATAAAAGAAGCGGAACAGATGGCTGCAAAAGATTGCCTGAAAAAATTATAAGGAGGTTTTACTGTGAACTATTTTTTAAGTGAAGAAGAACAGATGATAGTTGATACAGCAAGAGAACTTGCAGAAAAAAAGATAAAGCCGGTGAGAGAAAAATATGATGAAGAAGAAATATTTCCTTGGGATATTGTAAAAGAGATGGCTTCTCTTGGGTTATGTGGACTTTATATTAGTGAGGAATATGGTGGGATGGCTCATAAAAATGAAAAGGGTATTATGAAGTTATGTCTTGCAGTTGAAGAATTATCAAAGGTATGTGGTGGAATTTCTCTTGCCATGGCTGCATCGGCGTTGGGAACATTTCCTATTATATTGGGTGGTAGTGAGGAACAAAAGAAAAAGTATTTACCACCTATTGCAGCAGGAGAAAAATTGGCAGCTTTTGCTTTGACAGAGGCAAATGCCGGCTCTGATGCTGGTGCTATGAGAACAACAGCGGTTAAAAAAGGAGATAAATATATTTTAAATGGTACCAAACAGTGGATAACAAATGGTGGTGAGGCAGAAATATATACAGTAATCGCTATAACAGATAAATCCAAAGGCACAAGAGGTGCAACTGCTTTTATAGTTGAAAAGGGTATGCCTGGTTTTTCTTTTGGAAAAAAGGAAAAAAAAATGGGCATAAGAGCTTCTGCTACTAGAGAACTTATTTTCCAAGATTGTGAGGTCCCTGCAGAAAATGTAATAGGAAAAGAAGGCATGGGATTTATTCATGCAGTTAATACACTAAATCATTCAAGACCAGGTGTTGCTGCTCAAGCTTTAGGAATTGCAACTGGTGCTTTGAATGAGGCTATTGCATATGCAAGACAAAGAGAACAATTTGGAGTTAAAATTTCAACTTTTCAAGCGATTCAACATATGCTTGCAAATATGGCTGTTGAAATAGAAGCAGCAAGGGCGTTGCTTTACTCTACCGCCAGAATGATAGATGCTGGTGCAACTGATTTTGCTAAAGAATCAGCTATGTGTAAATATTTTGCATCTGAGGTAGCAATGAGGGTTACCACAAATGCAGTTCAAATCTTTGGTGGATATGGATATATGAAAGAATATCCAGTTGAAAAAATGATGAGAGATGCAAAAATTACACAAATTTATGAAGGAACAAGTCAGATTCAGTTAAATGAAATTGCAACAAAACTTATAAAAGAGCAAGTAAAAAAGAAGTAAACAAGGAGATAAAACATGAAGATAGTAGTATGTATTAAACAGGTACCTGATACAACAGATATAAAAGTTGATCCTGAAACAGGGACATTAAAAAGAGAAACTGCCGGCACAGTTATGAATCCATTTGATATGTATGCGGTTGA
>JAOAAI010000033.1 GCA_026418955.1 Candidatus Goldiibacteriota bacterium
AGATGTGTATAAGAGACAGCTGTTAAGGTCTTTATTGGATAGTATTTTAGGATAAATCTTCCCCACATGAAAAAGCACAGGATACTCAGAATGATTAATAGGATGTATATCCATTTGTCTGACTTAAAAAAGTAAGACATCGTTTCTCCTCGTGTTTAGTCTCATAGAGCATTAATATAAAATGATGCTGGGTCAGCGGCTGACAATAAAACTATTTGACACCTCGCTTTTTGTTAATCACACTATTTATCTTAATAAGTATACTTATTGCAAGTCCCCCCCCGAATAAAAAGACAATCCAATATATGGCGTCAAATATGTCGGAGAGCGATGATGGCTTTACACTTTTTATAAATTTTGCAGGTTCTTTTTTGGCTGCTTCTTCATAACCTTTACCAATGCCTTTTCCAACCTCATTACTTTTCTCTCTTTCACCTTTGCTTAACTGATATGCGGCTGTGATTATTCCAATACTTAATCCACCTGCCATAATCTTTTTATAGTCTAATTGTTCAAGAAAGTGTGTACCACCCTCTTTATATTTTTCGTAGAGTAATGCCTTTGTTGCTTCTGAGTCTGCCTTTGCTGCATAACCAGTAAGTTTTGTTAAATCATCTGGTGAGGCATTTCTGGCAAGATACTTTACCCCATCATCACCAAAATGCTCTACTATCTTTTCTGTTATGCCTGGTTTTTTAGACTCCAATTCAAGGACTTCAGTGCCTATTCTTCTTGTAAGAGGCATTAATTCATCTGCCCTTACTGCAAGAGCCCTTGTTGCTTGAGGCACTTTACTACTAAAATGCCATACATCATCGCCATATTTCGAAGCCGCATCTAATAGTTCTAATCCACCATGTTTAGTTGCACGTAATGCATCATCACCATACTTAACAGTCCATTTCTCTAACTCCTCTATTGCTATTTTTCGAGTTACAGGGCTTAGACCTTTCCCGCTAACCTTAGCTGCAATTTCTACAGCCTCTTCTACGGCATGTCTTACAATTGTGGTTGAACTATGTGATTCAGAGACAAAAAATAGAGATGTAAAAAATATTATCATGTAAAAGATTGATTTTTTCATTTTATTACCTCCTTTTATCAAAGTTATATTTTTGTAATTAGTTCATTTACTGTTCTTTTATTTAATTCAGTGTATTCATTTGCTATTCTTCTAACTTCACTTTCAAAATCGGATATAGTCTTCTGTCTGTATTCTCTTATTGAGTTTTCTAATGTATCTGTTATTTCATTCTTCAAGACATATTGTGCTTTATAAAGATCATATGCAGTCCAGACAGCACCTCCTGTTGCTATAATCAATCCAATAATATCTCCTATGGGTATTGGTCCATCTGCGGCTGCTGCAGCTAAAGATGCCAACACAGTTGTGCTTGTCCTTGCCGCTATTGAACCTAAAACTCTTTGAGCCGCACTGATAGTTGATTTTATAAATACACCTTCTAATGCAATACCAAAAGCAGAAGAGAGGGTACCTATAGCAATTTCTGTTGTTTTTTCAGGTATTGGATTTAATTTATTAATAAAATCTACAAGGTTTTTTGACGGATTGTATCCACTGTTTTGAATAACAGTTTTAGATGTTGAAGCCAACTCTACCGCCATATCAGTATAATTTTTTGCAAGCTGTTCATTTAGTTTTGCTATAATGATTTGAGACTCTTTAACGCCTTTCAAAGATGGTTCTATAATATATTGACCGATAATCTCTGTTATAAATTTTTCTGTTTCAGACCCATGATCAACCTTATCCTTAGCCATAAAGTAAGCAATAGTTGCACACCCTTTAAAACCTGCAAGCTTTTGTATAACATAAGGAATGTTCGCCTGAGCTTGGCTAAAACCTTGATTTATGTCGATACTAATATCTTCGATTGTCTTTTGCACTAAAACAGCATTTTTGGCCTCTGTATTTCTTGCTATGTCATTGATCTTCTTTACAATCTCGTTATAAATTCCACTGTTTAATTTGTCAGTCTGCTTATTTTGAGGTCGAGATGTTGTAACTGTATTATCGTAAGAGATAAAGTAGAATAATGAGATAAATCCCACTATAATAACAATGATTATTATAAGTGTTTTACTCATTAAAAAAACCTCCTTTTTTGTTACCCCATTATAAATTTATGGGTATATCCTGTTCTTTTCTTATTCTGCCATCTCCATTCACAGGTATCGCTGGTACACTGGGTACGTATTCTGTTTTCTTATCTTTCTTTTTAGATTCCACATATTCTATAATCATGTAGAATTTGGCCTTAAGAAATTCACAGACTCTTAATGTAACCCCATCTGTCAAATATCCTATTAACCATACAGGACCAAATAAAACCATCGTAACAATAAACACAACCCCTATTATGATAACGTTTAATATAGGTAGGCAACCTGTAAATCCATAAGCAGTTGCAACAATAGCAATCATTGGAACAAAGTCCATAAGAGCCTTAACAGAACGCGCATAAGCAGGTGGAACCTCGTCCTCTGTGTCCTCTGGTAACTCTGGTTTATAAGAATCAGATGCTGTAGCCTCCTGTGCAATAGATTGAGTTGTGGCACCAATATTTGCACCATAATATCGGATATTACCTGTTAATCCAAAAAGCCAAATACATACAACAAGACATAAAGCTGTAAACCCGCCCAAAACATATCTTGTATTTATAGAGATGCGTTTGGGTGAAAAAAACATATGTAAATCAGTAACACCAAGTAAGTCAAAGAGAGCAAGCCCAAAGAGGATGCTTGCACATATGAGTTCTGCCGCCATAACAATCTCAATATTTAAATATTCAGGTAAATACTCCAATACTTTAGAGCTGCCATCTCCGAATATGGCATCAAAGGTGACAGTTAGTATAAGGAATGATGCAAAAATACTAAGTAAGGTGACAAATGTATAAATAATTGTACCTGTAACCCTCTGACCTCCATCTTCACCGTATATACCAAAGGAACGGTTAGTCCAATTTATGAAATACATTATTTTTCTAATCACATATTCAGGACCTATTCTTAATGACTCAGGGATGAATGTAATGATTTTGAAAAATCTATCAACCCAAGATTTAACGATATATGGTGATGAAATAAGTGCGAAGATATATGCAAGCCCAATGGATAATAAAAAAGCCCCAATAATTCCTAAGAATATATAAAGAATGAACATCTTATCCATTCTTTACCTCCTTGTATACCTTGTTATTGGTTCATCTAAGTGCATAATATCTACAGTTTGAGCGCCTGCATTTTTAAAAAACCTTGTCCAGTGGTTTTTCAAGAACTCGCTGTTATTATTAGTCTGAAAATCCATAACATAAACTGTGACACCATTTAGTTTAATCTCGTAATGATTCTTTTTATTTGCATCATCTTCGAGGTCAGAGAAGATATAAAGCATGGGTTTTAAATTAGGCTCTCGCATAAACCTTACTGAGCTTGCCATAAGTGCTCCATAAATATCTGTCAATTGTGAATTAGGTGATTTGGATGAATTAACAGCATTTATAATGTTTTTCTTTGTCACCTCATTTTCTTTTATGAGTTTTTCCTTAATCTTCTTTGCTTTTATGCCAAAAGGATTGTTGATTTTATTCACATCGTTTAATGCTTGAGATGTTATAATGTTTTTATCAAGATAAGAGTCATCAGATATCCAGCGAACATAGATTTTGACACAACTGTTGTCTTTCATTATGATGTTTTTTAAGCTTTCTTTTGCCTTATCAGTACTCTTATAGCTTAGGGAACCATCAATAAGGAACATACATTGTGAGGATTTTTTTACATCTGCCCAGCCGAGAGAAAAGATTGAGAATAAAAATACAATAGATGTTATAAAGATGCTAAAAAACTTTGACATTATTTTCCTCCAAGTATTTCTATTTTTGTTAAGTGCCATGACAACATCGTTATTAAAACCAGCGATTTTTATTACAAATAGCACTGAAAAGATCCCATCGCCCATTCCCATGTCTAATGGATTCAAGGTTTTTAGTTTATCCATATTGATTAGTTGCATCTTTGTCTTTTTTTAAGCCAAGATATGAAAAATAATATTAAGACTATTACAAGTGCTGGTATAAATGCAGAAAAAATAAAAGTTATCAATATAGATAAAAGCTTTATAGATATGTAACCGACAATCAATATTATTATCCCCCAGAAGATAAAAATCTGTATATTGGTCACGTCATCACCCCTGATTATTATTATTTTCAGAATATTTTTTTGTTGGGTAGTTAAAAAGCTTTTGTTAAATATGCAAGAGTAGTTAAAATGCGAATCAAAAATATTAAATAAACTATTAAGTAAACTAAAATTGTTTTTAGCAAGATTGAATCTTATATTCATAGATTCAATTTTATATATTTTATTAAGCCAACGGTTGACATAAAAATTAACCTTGACAAATTAATTTCATAATTATAAAAGGAATTTGGAATATCATTTAAGTGCTAATAAATTAGAATATTCAAAAAATAAAAATATTTTTAAAAGTATAATTAAGGAGGGTAAAATGAAGCATAATCTGATTTCAAAAAGGAAAAGCTACTTAATTCTAATAACAGCTATCTTTTTTTTAACACTGGCCTTATATACAACTTCTTGTTCAAAAAAAGAACCACCAGTTCCTCCCCCTAAACAGTCTAAAGAAGAACCAGACGAACCAATGGGTAAAATTAAAGGTTTAATAATTAAAGGTTTAACTGCGATTTTTGGAGAAAAAGGTTTTAAACTTGTTTTGGATAAAGATACTATAGAAAAATTAAATATTATTATAAACAATTTAAAAGAAAAAAAACAGTTAGATAATATCTCAGCAAGTATGTTAACTAAAAAATGCTTTGATAAAAAAAAGGGATATTTAATGAATTTTACTGAAGATAAAAGAATTGCCGTTGTATTATACTATAATTTTAAAAATTTTGATGATGCTAATAAAATATTTTCGTTAGTTACTAACCCAAAAACAATTTTATCAGGCCCAATATTTTACTTCGATTTTAATGTTTCTAACAAGTTATCTAAAAATCAGATGGAAAATTTAGATAAATTGAATAAACTTTTAACTGAAAATAAGGAAAATATTGAAGCAATTATTACAATGGGACATACATGTGATATAGGTGAGGATGAGTATAATTTAGCTTTGTCAATAAAGAGAGCGCAATTCTTAACTGATAAATTCTGCCAAATGAAAATAAACATGATAGCAATTGGTTTTGGTGAATATTTTCCTGCTATGCCTAATATAAACGATGAAAACAGAGCTCAAAATAGACGAGTAGAAATTATAATAGTGCCTAAAGTTGACCAAAAATAGTTTGTCGATTATGTTAAAATAAACTTTTTTACTACTTTACAGGAGAAAAATAAAGATAAACAAGTTTTATCTATGGATTAATTTTTAATTATAAATGGATTTTTTATTTTCCTAATCCTAAAACGAACAAAATAGTTTTGAGAAGGTGGAGTAGGAATATTATGTTAAAAAATACATTTTACATTTTTTTTATAATAAAAACTTTACTACTTTCATTGTTTTTAAATTCATCTTTTGCATCGAACGAGGCCTGCTGGTATAAAGTAAAGGATTCAGACGTACAAATCATGATGCAATGTTATTTTGTTAAAAAAGATGAATTGAATCATACGGAGAAAATAATAAAAATTGATGATGAATGCGAAATATTATGGGAAGGTAATGTAATTTTTCATAATGGTAAAAAGGTTGCTCATGGTGAAGGATTTCTCACTTTTATAGATAAACAAGGTAATCGCTCAAAAAAAATCTCATCAAAATTTAAAAATGGGAAATTGATTAGCGATATAGATTTCATAGAAATTTGGCCACGTATCGAAATATCTAAACCATCAAAAGAATTAGCAGATAATAATAAAGGTTATGTTGAACTGTCAATGCAAAACAATCAATATTTTATCGGATGGGTCACTTATGATGATAGTGATAAAATAAGGATAAAATCACTTGATAAAGGTGTGTTATTTATTGCTGATTTTATTTATTACGATGGAGAGTTTTTAAATAATGCTGCAAATGGAAAAGGCTATGCTTGCATTGGCATACAATCCGAAAAACCAATAAAAAGTTTATACAATGACGGAGAATGCCCTTTTCCTGCAACTTTTTTTAGTGGTATTTGGAAAGCAGGTCTGTTTTATAAAGGTTATAGCAGGTTCTTAAATGAAGATGGGAGTTATTATGAAGGCGATTTTGAAAATGGTTCATTACATGGGTATGGAAAATATGTATGGGCAGATGGAAGCTATTATGAGGGAAACTTTAATAGAAATATGAGAGAAGGGTTAGGATTTTATAAATACCCTGATGGCAGTGTCTACAATGGTGAATGGAAAGAAAATCTTAAAAATGGTTATGGTGAACTTATAGTACAAAGTGAGCCAGGGTTTATTTACAAAGGTGATTTTTTAGAAGGAAAATTTCACGGTGAAGGTATAATAGAATTTTCTGATGGTATGGTATATGTAGGTAATTTTTTTGAAAATAATCCACATGGTGAAGGTTATATATATTTTGATGAGACAAATGTTTATGTTGCTGTTTTTGAAAATGGTGAACTTATCAGATTAGAGTCAACTAATGAAAATAAAGTTTCACCTTATGCTTTTAATATAATAACGTCAGCTTACGCATCAAATAAACAACTTGCTTTTTTAAATAATGTGAAATCACGTATAAAAAATGCATTTAATCAAGCAAAAAAATGGGTTTATGAAAACAAAGAACATCTTATTAATGCTGGAAAAGGATGTATTGCTGGTGCAGCTGGAGGGGCTATATCTGGTGCAGCAGGAGGGGCAGTTGGAGGGGCAATAGCGGGTTCAATTGTTCCAGGTGCTGGTACTGCAGCAGGGGCTGCTGCTGGAGCAATAAGTGGAGCAACATTTGGAGCGGTAAGTGGATGTTTTGATAAGGCTATAGATGCTTTTAATTATTCACAACAGCATGATGGAAAATATGATTTTGCTCAAATGCAAAAGGTTTTTTTAAATGAGACACTAAATTTGGAAAATTTTTTATGGGGTGCAACTGGTGGTGTAGGTAAAATTGCAGGTCCAATGATTAAAGCAAGTGTTAAATCATATCGAAGCGTACAAAAAGTAATTGAAATTCAAAAAGGAATAAAACACTTTGTAAGGGAAATGCCTGTTGTAAAACAAACATTAAAAATAACAGAAAAAATATCAGCTAAAAGCAATGAATTAAAAAATCGAACACTGAAACAACTTGAAAAATTCAAGAAAAAAATAGAAAATGTTACAAAAAAAGGTGGTAAATCAACAAGAACACGAATCACAAAGGCTGAACAAGAATTTTTGAAAAACACAAAAGTAAGCAGTCCAAGAAAAGTAGTATCAGAAAGTAACGTTAATGTTATGACAAAACCAAAAAACCAGATTAATCCAAACCAAAAAACAACCAGAGTAGAACAGGGAAAAAGGGTTAAGAAGACAAATTGTCAATTAATGAGGGAAGGACATCCTCCAGTATGTAAAGATGGGAGCATAATTGAATTGCATCATTTAAAACAGCAAGATGTAATCACTAAAGGAATTGGGACATTAGTAGAATTATGTGGTAGTGAACATAAACAGTATTATGATTTGTTACATCAAAGAGAATCTATAAGTGATATAGAACGCGAAAATCTTAATAGATATAGAAGTGCTCATTGGAAAGCAAGGGCAAAAGAAATATGTAAATAATTGATTTTATGATTGATAAAAAAATAAAGAAAAAAATTTTACTCAAAAGAATAATTGAAGAAATAGATGATAAAGACATTGATATTATAGAAAAAAAACTAAATGTTAAATTACATCCTGATTACAGATGGATAATTAAAAATCTTGGGATGATATGGGAATCAGATG
Organism: Candidatus Goldiibacteriota bacterium; assembly: GCA_026418955.1. Lineage (GTDB taxonomy): Bacteria > Oederibacteriota > PGYV01 > PGYV01 > DSYL01 > DSYL01. Next base: position 7,942 of record JAOAAI010000033.1, read on the forward strand.
AAAAAAATGAAGAAGTAATTTTAGAATTATTAGGAGCACCAATAGATGAAGATGTAATGAATATTATAAATGTAAATAAATATTGGCAAAAAAAACAAAAGCTCCCTGAAAATTGGATGATCATTTCTATTAATAATAAATATCATAATATTTTAGTTTTAGATAATAATACGGGAGAAATTTACGAATTTAATTTTGATTCTTTTAAAAATGAACGTAAACTATTTAATTCATTAAATGATTTATTAAAAGATATTTATTTTTGTTCAAAGCAAAAATAAAATGAGTTTGTCAACATTTTAGTTGAAATTTCCCGTATCCCCGATGTTATACTATTTTTAGTTGAAACTTGAACCGTGGCTCCCCTGTGGAATATGAGCTATTGTCAATAGTTGTGTTTAACTTTTTTTCCAACATACCCCTTATCTCCACATCTATTATGCAACCATTATTGTTTTATCGACCATCTCACCAT
>JAOAAI010000057.1 GCA_026418955.1 Candidatus Goldiibacteriota bacterium
TATTATTAAGTATACTTTGATTTTTTTGTTTTGTCAAATAAAACTTAAAAACTCTTTAAAATAACTTGTTTTTTAATTTTTTTAAGGTATAATTATAAACAAAAACAATATTACAGGTTAAAATTATGAAAAAAAACATGTTAAAACTCATAGAGAAAATTACTACAAAAATAACTTCTCAATTCATAGCTGGACTTGTTGTTTTACTGCCACTTGTTTTATCCATAGTTGTTATCATATTTTTACTTGATAAACTAGATAGTATTTTAGGTCCTTTTGTTGCTGAATATCTTGGTATAGATGTACCTGGACTTGGTCTTATTTCTTTACTTGTAGCGATATGGTTTATAGGATTAATAGCCACAAATTATATTGGAAAAAAAATAATATCCTTATATGAATCAATACTTCATAAAATTCCAATAGTAAGCACTATCTTTGGTGGGTTAAAACAAATAAGTGATACCATTTTTTCACATAATAACCAGTCATTTAAACAAGTTGTTGCAATTAATTTTCCTTTTTATGGGGTATATGTTATTGGATTTATAACAAGTTCCAAAGAATTAAAGTCAAATATGAAACCAAAAGAAAAAGTTATACAGATATTTGTCCCAACAGCTCCAAATCCCACATCCGGTTTCCTGATGTTAGTTCCTGTAAAAAATGTTATTCCACTTAAAATTTCAGTTGAAGAAGCATTAAAAATTGTAATCTCAATGGGTGTTGTTCAGCCAAAAGAATATATAAAAACTAAATTACGCATAAATAAATAACATGGAAATGCAAAAGGGATGGCTTTATAAAAGACAGTATGAAAGAGTGCCTGATGTATTAAAGGTTTTATACTACCCTGTAAAGGAATCTATAAATGATATCCTAAATTCAGAAGATTATAAAGATACAACAATAGAAAAAATCACACAAAAAGGTGGAGCAAATACATTAATTCAGGCAATGACAGAAGATATAAGCAAAGGTGGTCTTTCAATAGTAACAGAAGAGCCATTATCAATAGGTCAATATATTATAATAGATTTATTCTTGCCAAAAGTAAAAAATCCTATTAAAATTCTTGCAGAAGTAAGAAACATAGAAAAGTCAGTAAAAAGTTCGTCTTTATATAAAGCTGGTTTAAAAATCATATCTATTAGTAAATCAGATTTAAAGAGAATTGAATCAAGAATAATGGAAATAAAATTTGGAAACAAATAAAATTTCAAATTTGAAATTTTATTTAGGAGGTGTTTATGCCAGGAAGATACATAAAATTAGAGGATAACCTATATTTTGATACAAAAGATAGAGTCATTGTAAAAAATATGGGCGGGCGTTTTGTATTTGTAAGGCATGATAGACGAAGAAAAAATATACCAGTATCTATAGAACAAAGACAACCAGAAAGAATGAAAGCAGGGATGAGACAAATAGGTATAAATCTTTATTTTGATCCTACCACAAAACAAATTTTTAAACAAATAGGGGATAAACTTGTTTTATATTCAAAAGACCGTAGAAAACAAACAAAAAAAGTAGAAGTGGAAAGAAGAAAGGAAAAATAAAATATTCAAGATTTAAAATGTATAATTAAGTAAATAATCAAAATATGATTTCAATTTTTATTATTCTAAATAAAATTAAAAAATTAATAAAATCTTAAATGAAAAATCAATTTACTCACTCAATATCGGTATATTATATTTATCAGTTGATGATATTTTTATCTTTATAGGTTCAGATGAATTTGAAACATCATTTTCATCAATAACAGTAAGAACCGCCCTATATTCTGCCTCATCCATTGGCATTCCATCTGGTTTTAATCCATCCCAGATTAAAACCTCATCAGGGTTGCCAGCACCAAACCAAGATTTAACCACATTACCCTTCCAATCAGTAATTTCTACTTTCCATTTATATATTTCATATTTTGTCTTTGCATAAACTCTTATATATGTCTTTTTATTACCACCTATTGGAGAGAATATTTCTGGCTCAGCCTTTAATTTCAATTCATATCCACCAAATCTATATGATAAAGCAAATTTATGCGAAATTGAAAGTTCATTTAATCCTAAACCATAATCAAAAAAAATATCCTGATATGAAATACCAATACCCGATGTTATATCACCTGTTGTATTATAACCACTACGTAAAAATAAAATGTTAAATAATTGATATTCAAATCCAGCATAAAAAACAGGACTTGATTCAATAAAATATTTTTCAGCATCAACTGCAATTTTTAATTGTTTATCCAATAGTTTCAACCCAAGTCCAAATCTAATGGAAGGAACAAATTTTTCTTCTGCTTCTTCTAATTTAACTCCTATGGGAAC
>JAOAAI010000198.1 GCA_026418955.1 Candidatus Goldiibacteriota bacterium
CATATTAGTTGGATTTCCATGTGAAAATGAAAAGGATTTTGAAGATACTGTTAAACTGGTTAAGACAGTTAGATTTGATGATGCTTTTGTTTTTAAATATTCAGTTCGGCAGGGTACAGAAGCTGCAAAATTAAATGATGATGTTCCAGAAACTGAGAAATTAAGGCGTCTCAATTATATACTTGAAATACAAAAAAAGATAAGTGAAGATATTAATAAAAGATTTTTAGGACGTATTGTTGATGTGTTGGTACTGGATAGAAGTTTTAAAAACAGTCAAGAATTTAAAACTACAACAGAAACTAATAAAAAAGTATATATAAAAGGAACAGATGAAATGATAGGAAAAATTTTAAAAGTAAAGATCACAGAAATACGTTCAACAGATGCATTTGGTGGAGAGATAGTATGAAAATAAAAATTTTTATCATAATTTTATTGTTTATAAGTTTCTTAGGTTATGGACAAGATGAGGAAAAATACTATTTGTCAGCTATGGAAGCTTATAATACCAAAAATTTTGACAGAGCAAAGACATTATTTGAAGAATTCAATACAAAATATCCAGATTCAAAATATAAACCAAGTGTTTTATTAAAACTTGCAGAACTCCAGACCGATTTTATTATTTCGGAAAAATTATTTAATCAGGTTATAAAAGATTATAAAGATTCAGAATATGAGGCGGAGGCTATTTTTGAGTTGGGAAGAATTTATTTTGGCAAAGGTGAATATATCAAATGTCAAGAGAGTATGGAAAGAATTATAAGTAGATTTTCAAATACAGTATGGATTGAGCCAGCATACTACTATTATTTACTTTCTTTGAATATTCAGGGGAAATATCCGGAAATGGAAAAATTATATAAGGAATATTTTGAAAAGGGATTTTATTTATATAAAAACAGGATAAAAAATTTATATGCAGATATGAAATTTAAAAATGGTGCTTATGAAGAATGTATTCTTATTTATAAAGATATACTTGCAGAAAAAGATAATGAAAAATATATTTATATTCCACAGATTTATAAACGACTTGCAATTTGTTATGATAAACTTGGTGATTTAAATCAAAAGAGCAAATATGAATATGATCTTAAACTAATGTATCCAAATTCTCACGAGGCAAAAAGTCTATCATCAGTAGAAGAAGATGTTAAAATAATAGAAGAAAAAAAAGACATACCTGTTTTAAAAAACATTTCAAAAAAAGAGATTGATTCTAAAAAAATTTTCTACACTATTCAAATAGGTGCGTTTTCAAATGAAAAATTTGCACAACAAACAGTTGAAAAACTTAAAAGTAAAAATTATCACGTTTTTACAAAACAGGATGGAAAATTTATTAAAGTATATATTGGTAAATTTGATACAAAAGAAGAATCAGAAAAATTTGCAAATGACTTTTCTAAAAAAGAAAAAATAACCAATTATCTTATAAAACAGGCGTGGGATTAATTTTAGTTTTATGATTCCAGTATAGGATTTAATACAATAAAAACAGCAAAAAATGGAACATCTTAATGATAATTCTGACAAAATATAATATGAATAAATTTATTTAAAAAAAAATTATAAAAATACGAACTATTGTTAAAACTTTTTTTGATGGATATGTCAATGCTGGAGAATATGATATAATACTAGAATAGACCAAATTCTGTGTATATATTATTTAGTTATTGTCTTCATCTTTTTATTATGAGGTTTTGGATAAAATAATTATATAAAAATAAATTTATTTCATTATAATTAATAATCATTTAGACTAATAATATTATCTTAATTTTAAAGAGTAAGTATAAGATTTTATCTTATTGACATATATATAATTTAATTATAAAATAAAATTTGACATAAAATTTAACAAAACTTTTTTTTATTTTGATTGTCATATATATTAATGAAATTTTAAAAGAGTGTGAGGTAAAAATGAAAAATTTGGAATTTTTCAAAAAAATAATAATTTTAACTATATTTATTTTATTTGCACTATCTTTGTATGCAGGCCGACCACGTGTCCTATCAGTGACAATGGTGCCACCAGCACCAAATTTTGGACAAGTAGTAACAGTAACAATAGAATTTTGTGCAAATCAACAACCAGCAGAATTAGCAATAGCAGTGTCAAGTTATTCAACGAGACAAACTGCA
>JAOAAI010000255.1 GCA_026418955.1 Candidatus Goldiibacteriota bacterium
CTCTTGAGTCAAAGGAAGATGTTGTTACAATTGTTCAGAATAACTGGACATTTGTGCCTGAGGATACAAAAGAAGAGATAAAAGAATCAACACTTGAATGGTGGAATAAACTGTCACCAGAAGAGCGAGATGCAATGATAGCTGATGCAAAAAAGAAATGGGATGATATATTAAAACAAAAAGAAAAAAAATAATATATTTAAATTTATCAAGTGGCAGTGGTATTGCTTTTTACGATATTGAAATGGTCTTATATTATGGGCATGCTTGATATAATATGCCTTTTTCAGACCTTCATAATTACTCCAACATCATATTAGGCATAAAGAAATATTTTTGAGAGGTAAACATGTTTATCCCCACGACAAAACAGGAAATGGAAAAATTAGGTTGGAAATCTTGCGATATAATCCTTGTAACTGGAGATACATACATTGATAGTCCTTATTTTGGAGTTGCAATTATTGGACATTTGCTTTTAAATGCAGGCTTTAAAGTTGGTATAATTGCTCAACCGGATTTAAAAAATATTAAAAATAATAATATTCCTGATATAATGCGTCTTGGAGCACCTGAATTGTTTTGGGGAGTGACCGGTGGATGTATGGATTCAATGGTATCAAACTATACTCCGGTTGGCAAGCCAAGGCGCAATGATGATTTAACACCGGGTGGAATTAATAATAGGCGGCCTGATAGGGCTGTTATTGTTTATTGTAACGAAATAAGAAAATATTTTAAAAATACCGTTCCTATTGTTATTGGTGGACTTGAAGCATCTCTACGTAGAATTGCTCATTATGATTATTGGGATAATAAAATTAGACGTTCTATTTTATTTGATTCAAAAGCAGATTATCTTATATATGGGATGGCAGAAAAATCAATTCTTGAATTTGCAAAAATATTAAAGGAAAAGAAGGAAAATTTTTTATTCGAAATCATAAAAATAAAAGGGTTATGTTATGCCTCAAAAGAAAAACCGCAGGGTTATATAGAAATTCCTTCTTATGAAGAAGTTAAAAATGATAAAGATAAATTTATAAAATCTTTTAAAATTTTTTATGAAAATAATATTCCAGGAAAATCAAAAGGACTTGCTCAAAAACATGATACAAGATATTTGATACAAAATCCACCACAGGATTTATTAACAACTTCTGAACTTGATAAAATTTATGAATTGGATTATGAATATGATGCCCATCCGTATTATAAATCAATTGGTAAAATAAAAGCTCTTGATACAATAAAATTTTCAATTACATCGCATAGAGGGTGTTTTGGTGAATGCAATTTCTGTGCAATAAGTGTTCATCAGGGAAATATTATAATAAGCAGGAGTAAAGAATCAATAATCAGAGAAGTTGAAAAGATGACAAAACTTCCCAATTTCAATGGCATTATTTATGATATTGGTGGTCCTACAGCTAATATGTATGCAATGGGATGTAAAAAATTTATAAATAGCCATTGTTTAAAAAATCGTTGTGTTTTTCCAGTATATTGTGAACAACTCAATAATTCTCATCAGGCGCAGATAGAACTATTAAAAAATTTGAAAAATGTAAAAGGAATTAAAAAAGTTTTCATTGGTTCGGGTATCAGATATGATTTAGTTATAAATGATAGAAAATATGGTGACTTATATCTTGAAGAACTTATTGAGAATCATGTTTCCGGGCAATTAAAAATAGCACCAGAACATAGTGAAGAACATATTTTAAAATTTATGGGAAAATCTGGAAAAAAAGAATTGCTTTCATTTATAAAAAAATATTTTGATATAAATAAGAAAAAAGGCAAAAAACAATTTTTAACATATTATTTTATTGCAGCGCACCCTGGTTGCACAAAAAAGGATATGATTAAATTAAAAGAATTTATAAAAAGAGAACTTAGATTCAAACCAG
>JAOAAI010000011.1 GCA_026418955.1 Candidatus Goldiibacteriota bacterium
GACCATAAATGTATCTTTAATCCGTGCAGAATGGGATGGTAAAAACAACAAAGGAAAAACAGTTTCAGATGGTATTTATTATTTTGTGATTAAAAATCCAGGCGGTGGATCAAACGCAATGCGGGGTAAAATCTTTGTAGTAAAATAATTTATAAATACAAACCAACAATTTTTTGCGGAAAAAATACATCAACCACTTATTTTTCTCCCTCATCCTTTCTTTCTACCCAAGTGGAAAAGGGATGATTTCAAAAATGTTGTTGTTTGCATTTTTTGAGGAAGGCACATTCTATGTTTAAGTGTAACAAAAAAATAAAAACTCTTGTTTATAAATATTATATTCAAAATACAATTAAAAATCATTTTTCTGTTAATAAAATCTTATTTTTATTTTCCCCTTTTAACAAAGATGGATTAAGGGAATTTTTAAGAGCATCAAATCTCCCCTGCCAAATCTTTTCCAAAGGAGGTAAATATATTTGTTTGGTAAAATGAAGTTAAAGGATATTTTTATTATTACTTTTTACTTTCTATTTTCAATTTTCTATTGCTCTATTTTTTGCTTGGCAAAAATACAATCTTCCCTAACCCCTATTTTGCAAAGAGTGGAAATTTTGAAATAGGCTATAAAATTCTGGGGTTTTCTAAAAACTTTTCTAATAAATGCATGGATAATTCATGTATTATCCCGGAAAAAATATAACATTTTAAAACATTTTTATTTTACTCTCTTTAACTTTGCAATAAAAAAGCCATCCATATTCAACTCATTTCCAGGCAAGGATTGGAAAAATTTATCTTTTTTAAATTTTGTTAGTTTTAATTTTGAAATCTCTTCTATATCCTCAATTTTAAAATTTTTATTTTTCTTTAAAAATTTTTCAATTAATCCTTCGTTTTCATCAGGATTAATTGTACATGTAGAATAAAATATAAATCCCCCCTTTTTAACCCAGTTTTTTATTGTATTCATTATATTAATTTGTAAATAAAAAAAATTTTTTAATTCTTTTTTTGTCAAGCACCACTTTTTTTCAGGATGTCTACGTATAACACCAAGTGCCGAGCATGGCGCATCAAATACAATCTTATCTGCTTTATTATGAAATTCTTGTATATCAACTGTTGCATCATGCGAAAGAACGTGGATGTTATTTATACCAAGACGCAAAAAATTTTGTTCCATTAATTTTATTCTTTCTTTCTGTGGTTCAATTGCAATAATCTGACCTTTATTTTTCATTGAAATTGCAAAAAACGCACATTTTCCACCAGGAGCACTTCCCACATCTATAATTGCATCGTCTTTATCTGCATCCACAAATAAACCAAGTATCTGAGAAGAAATATCCTGGACATAAAAAAAACCTTTTTCAAACAAATCGGTATCAAGCGGCTCACCTTTTTTCACAAGTAGGGCACCTTTTATTTTAGAAATCGGTTCTGCTTCAATATTTCTTTTTTTAAATTCTTTTAACAATTCATTTATATCTGTTTTTAAATCATTGATTTTTAAAAATAGCGGCGGCTTACTATTTCCCGCACTTAATATATTTTCTATTTCATCAGGATAATACTTTTGAAAAAACTCTACCATCCATGGCTCATAAGAATATTTAATACTTAGATATTCTATTTTATTCTCATCTGGTATTTTGATATTTATCTCTTTACTTCTTGCAATATTTCTTAAAACTGCATTTACAAAACCAGTCACAGCTGGGTGTATATTGGTTCGCGTCAGTTCAACACATACATTTATTGCAGCATAAAAAGGTATAGATCTCATATATTTTAACTGATAATATCCAATTCTTAAGATATTTAATAATTTAATATCCTTTATAGGTTTTTTTATGAATCTGCCTAAATTGAAATCAATAAAATTTTTATTTCTTAAAATTCCATATACAAGTTCATAAACCTTTTTTATATCGCCATGAGACTCATCAATATCCTGCATGTTTGCTTCTATTGATTCTTTTACCCATCTTTTTGAAATAAATACATCATTTAATATTTTTAAACTAACTTGCCTGAAATCTTTCATCTTTTATTACCCCTGGTTATTTTATAAATTATTTTTAAATTACTACTTTAAGCATACAATCATATACAAATATTTAATTGCGATTCCTTTTTTCAGAAGAAAAATGGTAAAGGATAAAAAATATTAACATAAAGATAATATTTTAACAATGGTGGGATTGGTATAATTTTCACAAATAATGTTCACCACAAATGTTTAGAACATATGTTAGTTAATAGACATTTTTAACACACATGCATAGCGAACATTCCTTGCGCGAACATCCTTAGAAAAACAGAATTATTTACTTAATTCTCTTCATCAAATTTCTTTTTCTCTGCTCCAATGTTGGGTGAGTTGAAAAAAGCGATGCTAAAAAATCACCCCTAAAAGGATTTACTATTAACATATGAGAAGTAGCAGGATCTATGTGTGCAACATTTGTTCTTTTGGCCATTGCATGTAATTTTTCCAGTGCTGATATCAATGAATGTGGTCTGCCTGTTATATCTGCAGAACCATTATCCGCAGCATATTCTCTTGAACGCGAAATTGCAAGTTGTATGAGTAATGCTGCAAGTGGTGCAAGAAATAATAAAAGAAACATTGCTAAAGCATTGCCACGATTATCATTATTGCTACCACCAAAGAAAAATGCCATTCTGGCAAGCATTGTTATAGCACCTGCGATTGTGGCTGCAAGAGTACCAATTAATATATCATAATTTTTAATATGACTTAACTCATGAGCAATAACAGCTTCCAGTTCTTTATCATCAAGTATGTTTAATATTCCACGCGTTACTGCTACTGCGGCGTGATGATGATCTCTACCTGTTGCAAATGCATTTGCCATATTATCTTCTATTATATAAAGTTTTGGCATTGGAAGTCCTGCTTTAATAGCGAGATTATGCACCATATTATAAAGTTTTGGTGCTTGCTCTTTTGTCACAGGTCTTGCTCCATACATTGCAAGTACAATTTTATCCGAAAACCAGTAGGAAAAGAAATTCAAAAATAAAGCAAAACAAAAGGCATAAATCATACCAACATTTCCACCTATATAGTTACCTATTAAAACAAAAATTATAGTTAATACAGCCATTAGGGTAAATGTTTTTAAATAATTCATATTCATTCACCTCCATTATTTAATTTTCATTATTAAAGACACCAATATTTTAAAAAAGTTCCATTTTAAAGATATTTTTGGCTTTCTATCAAGCTTCCCCTACTATCTCTTCTATAATCTGTCTGTCCTCATCTTTTAACACTAAAAATTCAATACCAATCCGATATTTATTTATATAATTATCTTTTGCACACCAGCGAACCTCCGCAAATGTAATTATTGCATCTGTTTTTTTCTCAGTTTCCAGTTCTATACGCAAAATTTGTTCTGGAACAAGTTCTTCTTCTCCTAAAAGTTGTATACCACCAACGCTTATGTTTGATGACTCAACAACATTTCTTTCAATTTTTTTCTTTATCTCGTCCAGCTCTTTAGGTAATGATACAACTTTATAGGTAACTTTTATTTTTTTT
>JAOAAI010000016.1 GCA_026418955.1 Candidatus Goldiibacteriota bacterium
GATATACATACATGCGTGCTAAATGATAAAAATAAATATAATTTTTTCTATCAAGATTACAAGCCAGATTATAATTTTTAATTGATTCTTTATATTTTTGTATTTTTTCAAAAAAGAGTCCTTTTTCAAAAAAGTATTTACTATTTAATGGTTCCAATGTTATCGCGTGTTTTAAATATTCTGGATTTCCTGATTTTTTATAAATATTGAATAAAAATTCTCCAATTGCAGGTCTAATAAAAAAACTGAAAATAATAAATGCAAAAATAAGAGGAACAAAAAAATATATTTTCACAAAAAATAAAGCCTCTCTAGGTATTGTGAGGATTGAATATTTCTCTTTTGCGAGAAATGCGGTTAAAATTGCAAATGTTATGAATAAGCCGTAATGATGCATGGAATTATAAAACAAACAGCTTATAAATATAATAATAATTGAAAAATATGCACCAGTGGAGGAAGACCAGACCTTTCTATGACCACCTGTTTCAGGTATTTTTGTTATGATTAAATATATAATTAATAAAAACATTATAATACCTGGAATGCCCAGAGACGCACCTATCTGTAAAAATTCGTTACCCGAAAGACTGTATAAATTTTGATATTGTGCAATACCTTTTGCCGGAAAATTATATGCTGGAAATATACTTGAAAAACTTCCGAGACCATGTCCTGTGAAAGGTTTATCATATATCATCCTGATTGATGAGAAAAATAATTTGAATTTTTCTGAAAATGTTATTTTTTCTTTATTTAATGAAAAGCCAACATTCAAACCAGAAAATAATATAACTATTATTATTAAAATTGAAATCATTATAAATTTAAGAAATTTTGATTTAAAAAATTCTCTTTGAATTGTATCTTTTACGTTTAATTTATTTTTTTTATAATAAATCCATATAATAATAAAAGATAACAATTGTAAAAATATTATTATTTTTGAGGTAATTATAAGTTGTGCACCTAATAATAGTATTAAACCTGAAATTTTCAAATTTTGATAATCTACTTTTTTTTCAAGAAGTATTCTGCATAAAAGAAGATTAAAAGGAATTATTAGATATAAAGATATAATGTCATAATTATATTTTATATTGCTAATTATTGATAATTGAATTTTGTTTAATTGAAGAATTGATATAGCAATAATTGAAAAAGATAGAATTATACCTATGATTATTAAATAATTTGAAATTATGATTTTATATACATAACGTCTTAAAAACTGAGAATAAAGATAAAAAACAGTTACTGTTGTTAATAACATAGAAATAGTTATAAGAGATTGATAAATATTGGGTGAATAAAAAATAGAAATAATACTTAACAAAATTAAAATTATAATAGGAATATCCAGTTCGGTGCGTCTTATTTCTTCTTTGCTAACGCTCCAGATTGCGAATCCAACCGCTATTAATACATTTATTATGGTAGTTAAGTATATATTATTAGAAATGTTTATTGCGGATAGTCCTAATATTAAAATAATAATGGCAAAAATTAATGAGCGTCTTTTTCCTGGGTTCAATCCAAGATAATAAACGAGTTTTATTTTTTTTATTTCTAATGTGCCTATTATGAGATTACTGTTTAATGTAGCCATAATTAAAACAAAAACCATTGCAAGTTCAAAATTATAAATATCAAAATCAACAAGATTATGTATTAAAAAGGCAGTCGCCGAGATCAAAAGAGAAATAATTAATATTTTGGATTGTGGAGTTTTTAAAAAAAAGAAATTTTGCAAAATTACTTTATACTGTAAAAATAGAATCAATAATAATATTAAAAGTCCAGGTACACCCAATTCAATGAGATTTTGCATTATTATGTTATGTGCATACTTCAAATATCCTGAAGAAATGTTAGCAGGCGTGTTATACGTTTCTTCAAAATTTCCTGGACCAACACCAAATATGATGTGATCTGACGAAATATTTAACATTTTAGTTATAGAAGAATATTTGCTAGTTAAATTTGCAATAAAATCATTTAGGCCTCTATATTTAATAATCACTATAAGAATTGTACTAATTAAAAGCAAAAAATATAATAAAGAAATTTTAAAGTTTTTTATTGATTTATCAGAAAAAAGAAAAAAAATTATTATGATTGATAAAAAAAGAGAGATAAAAGCACCTATTGATTTTGTAAGTGATAAAGCCAATATATATAATATTAAAAGAGGGGTTAAAATTATACGGTATTTTTTTTCATTTTTTAAAAAACCAATGGTAATAGGTATTATCATTATTAAAAAACCAGCAAATGTGTTAGGATAAATAAATGTGGAAAAAATTCTATTGCTTTTTAATCTATTGATTATATCAGTATAGTTATCAGGAAGTGGATTATTTTGTAGATAATTTAAGGTTTGATTAAATCCAATAAAGTATTGGTAAAGTCCATAAATTGATAAGATTGCTGCAATTATGAATAAAAACCAAAAAAAATTTTTATAATATATTTTTGCATAGTTGTGGATTATATAATAATATGCAAGTAAAACAGAAAAAGTAACAGTTGAATTAAGAGAATTAAATTTATTGGTTGCAAATATTGTTGACACAATATACCAGCAGAAAAGAAGAAAAAGTAAATTATCTATTGGCGTTTCATTTGAGATTGTCTCTTTTGAAAATTTGTATCTTACAATGAATAAAAATATAGCAAGTGAAATTAGAAAAATATAAACAATCCCTGCATATATTGTTCTGTAAGGTGGATATAACAATGCTACTGTTAAAGTTCCAAAGAGTAAAAAAATAATAGATAGATCGAAATAATAGAAAAACTTCTCCTTCATTTTAATAATTTAACAGCGGCCTCTAGTGCCAAATAATAACTATGCTCTCCAAAGCCACTGATTTGTCCTACTGCAACTGGAGCGATAAATGATTTCTGCCTGAAATCTTCTCTTTTATAGATATTTGAAAGATGAACTTCTATTGTTGGGATATTGACAGAAGATATAGCGTCTCTTATTGCAATTGAGGTATGGGTATATGCGCCTGGATTTATTATGATACAATCAGCCCAATTTAAAGTATGGTGTATTGTATCAACAATTTCTCCTTCATGATTGGATTGAACAATTTTTATTTCAACACCAAACTCTTTAGCCATTTTTTCTAAATTTTTATTTATTTCATTTAAATTTGTATTACCATAGACATTTGGCTCTCTCAGACCAAGTAAATTAAGATTCGGCCCATGTATTACTAAAATTTTTTTCATATTAATCACCTTTATTTTAAAATTTGTGATATTATATATTAAATTATTATATGTTTTCAATAATTATTTTAATAAAAGATATGAATTATTATGAACACAAATTTTGAACCACTTGATTTAAAACACAAACAGATGCTGGATGATTATTTTAGAAATTTTAGAACAGATGTATCTGAATTTAATTTTACAGAAATGTTTATATGGCGGAAAATAAGAAATACTAGGATTGGTTTTATCAATGATAATATTTGTGTTTTTGTAGAGAAAAACAATAAGAAAATATTATATAGACCTTTTGGTATAAATAAAATAAATGAGACAATTAAATTCATTTTTGACAATAATTTATGTGATTTCATTTACGGATATTTACAGGATGAGATAAAAGAATTAAATATTAACGAGGCAGATTATGAAATAAAAAAAGACAGGGATAATTTTGATTACGTATATCTAACAGATGATTTGATAAATCTGCAGGGAAGAAAGTATGATGGAAAAAGAAATCATTTAAAAAAGTTTAAACAATTGGATTATAAAATAATGAGTATAAACAAAGATATTTTACCAGAGGTTATTGAATTTCAAAAAAAATGGTGCGAGGATAGATTGTGTGAAGATGATTTATCTTTGAAAAATGAATCAATGGCAGTGAATGAATTATTGATGAATTTTGATAAATTATCAGTTTTTGGTATTGCAATATTTATTGAAGGAAAAGTTCAGGGATATACAATAGCAACAGAGTTAAATAAAGAAACAGCAGTTATTATAGTGGAAAAAGCAAATCCTAATATTAAAGGTATTTATCAGGGTATAAATCAGATATTTGCAGAAAAATTTTTGTTTAAATATAAATATATTAACAGAGAACAAGATGCTGGCAATGAAGGTTTACGAAAAGCCAAAATGTCATATCATCCTAATCATTTTGTTGAAAAAACAATACTGATAAAGAAAAAAGATGGATAATCATACAATAATAAAAATAGATAATATAAAAAAAATTTACACAGGTGGCTTATTCAGAAAACGCAAAGTGACAGCCTTAAATGGGGTCAGCCTTTCTATTAAAAAAGGAGAAATTTTTGGGATTTTAGGTCCAAATGGAGCAGGTAAAACAACACTGCTTAATATACTTATGGGACAGATATTGGCAGATGATGGTAAAATCAGTATAATGGGGTATGATACAACAAAAAGATTACCTGATTTTATTAAAAAAAGAATGAATATGTGTTCTGGTAATCCAAATTTCCCGTGGTCATTAACAATTTATGAGGCGTTAAAATTTTATGGAATGCTTTATGGATTTTACGGGAAATCATTAAAAACAAAAGTTGAATATCTAATAGAACAATTTAAACTTACCAAATACAGAAATACACAGTATGATGAATTATCAACAGGTAACAAACAGAAACTTGCACTTGCAAAAGCATTATTGAATGATCCGGAAATTTTACTTCTTGATGAGCCAACAATTGGACTTGATCCTGATGTTGCTAAAAGAACCAGACAGTTTATAAAAGACCTACATAAAAAAACAAAAATTACTATACTTTTAACTACTCATTATATGCGTGAAGCAGAAGAATTATGTGACAGAATAGCATTTATAAACGAAGGAGAAATAAAAGCACTAGGTACAAAAGAGAGATTGAAAAAAATTACAAAAACAAAAAGTTTAGAGGAGGCATTCATTGCTCTCGCAAATTAATAAAATTTTAGCTTTTACATATAGAAATTATATTTTTGCAAAAAGAAATATGTACGCATTTGTTGAACTTCTTTTCTGGCCAGCTGTTGGTGTTATTTCTATAGGCATGATGTCATTATTTTTATCTCTTACGCAGGAGCTAAAATCATTTCTTTTGACAGGAGCCATAATTTCAGGTATTCTGCAGGTTTCACAGATTGATGTTGCATATGGATTCCTTTTTGATGTATGGTCTAAAAGTTTGCGTCAGACATTTGTAACGCCAATTAATTATTTTCATTATATAATTGGATCCTGGTTTTTTGGAATTATACGGGGTATCTTAGTTCTTTTGTTGCTAGGTTTATTTTCTATGTGGGTTTTTCATTTTTATTTGCCTAATATAAAAATTGTTATTATCTCTATAACAGGTATTCTTTTAAGTGCTCTAATAATTGGTATGAGTGTTATTTTTGTTATACTTTATTTTGGACAAAGAATAATGGAAATTGTATGGATGATAAGCACTCTAATAATGTTAATATGTGGTATATATTATCCTGTAAATATGTTACCAAATTTTATACCTGTCTCTTATACACATCT
>JAOAAI010000042.1 GCA_026418955.1 Candidatus Goldiibacteriota bacterium
TAGGTCATATAAAATACTCTTGTCTTTTAGTTTATTATTTGCTATTAAATTATATGTAATAGTTATCACCTCGCTTTTTTATTATTTATTATACCTAATTTTACTATTTTTGCTGTACCATCATGTGCCTGTACTTTTCCATAACAAATAAAAAATATAATTGACAGAATAAAAGAAAATTATTATAATAATAAACACTTTTTTAAAAAGCGGGAATGGCTCAGTGGTAGAGCGTCTCCTTGCCAAGGAGAAGGTCGCGGGTTCAAACCCCGTTTCCCGCTCCATAAAAGTTTGCATAACAAATTTTTAGAAAATAGAAAAACGAAAATTTATATAAAGTGAAATTAATTAATGTTCATTAGAAAGAATAAAACCAAATGAGATTATAAAGATGGTTTTGCTAATTCTTTTCCGCTCCGTATAAAAATTTATAAAACAAATTTTTTATTAAACGAAAATAGAAATTAGAACAAGTGTTTTTTTAGGCAACAAAAATTTAAATCTATACGGGAGGTAGTTTATGAAGAGTTTGTGTAAAGCATTTATTGTTCTTTTTGTTTGTTTTGTAGTGCTTTTATTGCCATTAGGTCTTAATGCTCAGGACGATTTTGGATTACCACCGCCACCAGATGCAAATGAAGATTTACTTCCACCGCCACCTGGTGCAGAAATAGGAGAAGAATTACCACCGCCTCCGGCAGAAGAAATGGTAGGTGGAGAGGAATTACCACCACCACCTGGTGAAGAAATTGGCGAAGAACTTCCG
The DNA here is from genome assembly GCA_026418955.1 of Candidatus Goldiibacteriota bacterium. GTDB lineage: Bacteria > Oederibacteriota > PGYV01 > PGYV01 > DSYL01 > DSYL01. The sequence continues at coordinate 767 of JAOAAI010000042.1, forward strand.
CCACCACCTGCTGAAGAGATGGCAGGAGAAGAATTGCCTCCCCCAGAAGAAGAATTTGCACCTCCACCAGAAAAGAAGGTAACGAAAAAAGTTGCATCAAAATCTTCTTCGTTAGTTAACAAATACACGGTTGTTCCAGGAGATTGTTTGTGGGATATATCTGGAAAAAGTTTTATATATGGTGATTCATTTCAATGGCCGCTATTATTTAAAGCAAATAGAGATATAATAGAAGATCCGGATTTAATTTATCCCAGACAAAAACTCACGGTAAAAAGGAATTATACACAGGCAGAAATAGAAGATGCAATTCAAAAAGCAAAAGAAACACCACCTTACGAGCCACATACTTTACCTAGAAAAAAATTACCTATAAAATATTAATTGAGATATAATATAAAAGCCCCTATCTTTGAAAAGGATAGGGGCTTTTTTTATGTATTTATGGAACATAAATAAAAAGATGGTTTCTTATAAAATAAATTAATATTTAATATTATAATAAATTTATTTTACTGAAGGAGTATTGTCAATTTATTGATTACTATAAATAAAAAGGGAAAAAGTTGAAAAAAATTATTATTTTATATTTTATATTTATAGTTGTAATTTTATGGCTAAATCCAATTTACTGTCAAGATAAATTTATTGTGGAAAGTCAGTTTGGATTGGCCACTGAAATTTTTTTAGAGAATAATTTTTATCTAGCAGAGGATATTTTTAGGGATATTATTATTGAAAATCCAGAATCATCTATTTCCGGGGATTCATATTTTATGATGGCTGAATCAAAATTTCTTTCTAAAAAATATAAAGAAGCAATTAATTCTTATATAAAAATAATGGAAAAGTTTCCATCAACAAAAAATAAATATATAAAGGAATTATATTATAGAATTGCTCAGTGTTATTATCATTTAAAGATTCCTAATTTAAGTATAAAATATTTAAAAATGCTTCTTGAATCATATCCTGAAAATTATTTGACTAAAGATTCATATCTTTTAATAGCAGAATGTTATTTACTTGATAGTCAATATGAAAAAGCAATAGATGCTTTAAATAAACTAGAAAAATATACTGAATATAAAGGTTTTGATTATGTGTATTATTTAAAAGGCAAAATATTTTATGAAAAATCAGTGGAAGTAAAAGACAATAAACAAAAAGCAGAAAATGCAGAAGAAGCAATAAGATATTTTGACAGAGTAATAAAAGAATATCCAGAAAGCCACCTTCAGATAAGAGCAAATTTTAGAAAGGCAAATGTATTATATTCTATTGGTAGATATAAACAGGCAATTGAAATTATTAGAAATATTTTGAAAAAAGAGAAAGATGAGAAAGTTCAATTATTGATGAAATACTTCCTTGCATGGAATTATTATATGACAGGGAATATTTTTCAAGCAATGAAAGAATATGATGAAATAAGTATGACAAGCAAAGATGATATATTAGGAGTATGGGCGAAATATAAAAAGGGGATGTGTTTTGAAGCCATTGGAGAAAATGACAAGGCGCTTTCACAGTATAAATCAGTGGAAGAAAATTATCCTTCCACTATACCAGCAGCTTATGCTTCATATTCAATAGCATATTTTTATTATAAACAAAAGAAACTATATGAAGCATTAGATAAATTTAACGAATTGATAGAAAAATATAATATTGAAGAAATAATAAGAGTTACATATTCTGTTATAGGCGATATTTATTTGCAATTAAATGATATTGCAAAAGCTATTTCTATTTATGAGACAATAGAAAAAGATTTTCCAGATGAAAAATTTAAAGCAATGTATATGAGGGCATGGTGTTATTTTAAAATGGGAGATTTTAAAAAATCTATAGATACCTTGACAGCGATATTGAGCGAAGAAAATGAAGATGATGAGTTAAAAGCCAAAGCTTTGATAAAAATTGGTGATTGTTATTATGAAATGGATTCTATAGTGGAAGCCGAGGGTAAATATAATGAAGTAATAGAAAAATATAAAAAGTATCCTGATATTCTTGCAGAAAGTTATTATGCAAAAGGATGGATAAAATATAAAAATAATGATTATGATAAAGCAAAAGATTATTTTACACTTTCAAAAAATACTGCTTTATCCACTGAAATAAAATTGAAATCTGATTTTATGATAGCAAATACTCTGTATAGTTGCAATGATTTTAATGCTGCTTTAAAAATATATCTGTCTATTTCATCCCATTCAATGGCTGATTCAAATATGCGTAATGAATCACTTTTTTACAGCGGTTGGTGTTATTACAGAAAAGAAGATTTTGATTCTGCAATAACTCAATGGGTTAGATATTACAATATCGTAACTGATCCATTAAAAAAAGCAGAAAGTTTGTTTAGAATTGGATGGGCATATTTCAGAAAAAATGATTTTTTACAAGCTGCTGAAAAATTTCAAATGATAATAGATAATTATAAACAAACACATTTATATCAAGAATCGCTTTTAAAAGTAGGTGATTGTTACTATAACCACAGGGATTATAATAAAGCATTATCCTATTATAAAGAAATCGTTGATAAATTTCCTACACATTACAGGGTGAGTGAGGCACTTTATGGTATACAGTGGTCATATTACCAACTAGGAGAGTATGAAAAAGCAATTGATTATTCAAGGCAATTTGTTGAAAAGTATCCTGAGTCAAGTTTTACTCCTGAAATTCAATATAGAATAGCAGAACATTATTATAATATCAATAAATTTGAATCTGCAATAAAAGAATTTGAGAAATTTATTGAAAAATATCCGCAACATGAACTTGTTGATAATGCTTATTATTGGACGGGAATTTCTTGTTTTAATTTATCAAAATTTCCTGAGGCGATAAATTCTTTCAAAATATTAATTGAAAAATATCCTGATAGTAATTTTATAGAGAGAGCTATGTTCAAAACTGCAAATGCTTATTATAAAATGCGAGATTATGAAAAGGCACTTGAGTATTTTAATTCTTTTATTAGTAAATTTAATAAATCAGACCTTCTGGATGATGCGTATTTTAATATTGCAATGACATACAAACGTCTTGATAAAGATGAAGAAGCAAAGGTCTGGTATAAAAAATTAATAGATGAATTTAAAAATTCCAATTTATACGAAAGAGCGCATATGAATCTTGGCTATATTCTTCAAGACTCAAAACAATATGATGAAGCAATAGATATTTTTAAAAAGGTTGTTGTAATGAAAGGAAAAAAGGCAGTGGAAGCGCAATTTTGGATTGCCGATTGTTTTTATTATAAAAAGGACTATGACAGAGCAATAAAAGAATAT
>JAOAAI010000008.1 GCA_026418955.1 Candidatus Goldiibacteriota bacterium
TTGTTATATACCATTCTTGTCCAGTGATATGGATTTAAATTTTTCTTATTTCCATAACCTGTTATGAATGATTGTTCTAAGCTATTTATACCAAGCAAATAATGAAGTTGATAAAGTGCATACTCTCTATATATTGAATTATTAGTTAAAAGATAAGCAAATAAAAATAATACTCCCCTGCCGCTAGCATTACCATTTGAACCCCAATAATATTCATTTTCCAACATAGCAACTTTGTAGCCATTTAAATCTACAATATTTTTATATGTATCTGCCTGGTTAATTATTTTTGTTTTTATTTTATCTTTTAATGTCTGTGGTGTTCGTGCATCATAGTAAATTGATATAGCCCCTAGTAATTGCGGTGCCAACCATGCAGGCGCTATAATCTGCCTTATATTAAGTTCATTTTCAAATAAATTTGCAAAATAATTATTACCAGTTAATCTATACATCTCTGCATAAGCCCACATGAGTTCTTCCCAATACTCTAAATCAGTATAATATGGATCTTGCTGCCCTACTTTGGGGTTTGTATTTAACCACTCCCATGCATTAACAGCCGCTTTAGAACACTTGACGGCAAAAGCATTATCATAATCCTTAAAAACCCTATATGCCTGACACATCACAGCACAAAAAGTTGCAGCATCAATAGTTGAAAATTGGGTGCTCCCTTTATTCTGTGGTTTTGCAGTTCGCTGGTATGGGTCACTTTCAGGTGCTAATCCCCAAGGAAAATTTGGCTCAGTATCAACTTTATGATAAATACTGCCATCTGTATTTTGCATTTTTAGTAAAAATGAAAGCCCCCATTTTGCTTCATCCAGCAAATCTGATATTTTGTTATTACTCTCTGGAATATCAATTTTTAACCCCTTCATATTTTGTTTTCTTAATTCATAAAGCCACATCATAAAAGAACAGGAAAAAGCATGTTCATGTGTCCATTTACCAAAATCACCTGCATTATGCCAGCCACCAGTAAAATCTCTGCTACCTACTTTATCATCATAAGAAGCATCCTGCAAATGACATGCAGAGTGTGTAAGTCCTGTTTTATTATCATTCAAAGCCACCCCACAGCGAATAATATAATAAGATCTTAAAACATCTTTGAATAGATCATCAAAAATATCCTTTGAAATTTTGAAATTAAATGATTTTTGGTTGTTTATTTCTATATAATATTCACCTTCTGCAGTTAATTTAGAAAAATCACCCATGACCACATCCTCTCTTGCTGCACTGTCATAAATAATTGCTTTATCAGTATATCCTGTATAAACAACACTGTTATCCAAAACTTTTTTTACATAAAAAATTTGATTTGTACTAGCTGTTTGTGTTACAACTATAAAAAATTTATTTGCATCAGGTAAATAACCAAGTTGATTTATTTTAGGTCTGTAACTAATAAAATAACTACTTCCTGTATTTATCGCTTCTTGTTGTGTATAAAATTCTATATTATCAATATAAATTTCACGTGACTGATTATAATTCCATGAAGTATTTATC
>JAOAAI010000239.1 GCA_026418955.1 Candidatus Goldiibacteriota bacterium
CGGACGAAGACAAAATAACAAAAGCAATTCAAAATAATATAAAATTTAAAATAGTCGAATGGGTAGTGATTTTGGTATGATATGCGAAAATGAAATTTTAAGAAAAATTATAGAAAAAATAGAATACCCTTTAGGCATTTGTGAGTATTGTAATACCTTTATAACAATTAAATTAGACGAAAAAAACGCTTTAAGATGGCATAAAAAAATAGGAAAAGAAGAATTTAGCGATGCTAATTTAATGACCGTAGATATTAAGACAATAAAAAAGGCAATTAAAAATAATATAGAGTTTGATGTTATCAGGGTATATGATAAAAAATACGATATTTGGTGCGATGTAGAGAGAAAGAGTGATAAAAATGGACGACAATGAACTGAATGAGAACGAAATGAGTAGACTAAAAAAAATAGTAGATAAAATAGAATATCCGTCCAGCATATGTGAATGTTGTAATACCTTTTTAATTATTAAATTGGACGAAAAAAACATTATTAAATGGATAGAAAAAATAGGAAAAGTTTCGCAATTCCCTTTTGTTAAAATTGATTATAAAACTTTAAAAAAGGCGATTAAGAATAATATCGACTTTGATATTGTCCGAATATACGATAAAAAATATAATGTTTGGTCTGATGTTGTGGATAAAAAAAGAGAAATTGTATATTTAAGAGAAATAAAAGAAGTCTTAAATTGGGCTTATAAAGGTGGTGATAAAAATGGAGAATGAAATGCTAAATAAATTTAAAAAATGTGAAAAAAATAAATGTAAGTGTAAAGTTTGTGATAAATTGGATAAAAAAGGTTATCCTTTAAGCGTCTGTGAGTATTGTAATACTTTAGTAACGATTGAGTTAAACAAAAAAAATGCTAAAAAATGGACACAAAAAATAGAAAAAAGAGAAGAATTTAATGACGGTGTGTATATAATAGACACGGACGCTAAAACAATAGACAAAGCGATAAAAAACAATATAAAATTTGAAATAGTTGAAGTTTTTGATGTTAAAAATAATATGTGGTGTAGTGTCTTAAGGGGGTGTAGATATGTCTGAAGTAGTGATAAACAAAATAGAAGATATAAAAGAAATTAAAAAATTGATGGATAAAAACATAATTAAGACAACAGACGAATGGAGTAAATTTATTATTACTGAAGATTGTTTTATTGCAGTTAAAATAAAGAATAATGAATTAAAAATAAATGAAGATTTAATAAATGAAGATTTAACAACAAAAACGGAAATTAATTTGAATGAAACGCAATATGACACAAAAGTCAAGATTGATATAAGGCTTCTTAAAAAAGCGCTAAAATATCTTAATAATCAGGACGAGATTACCATAATGTCAAAAACGGATTATCCTTTATTTATTTCTCAAGAAAACATAAAAATATTTATTGCTCCAAGGGTTTATGATTGAGTGATAAAAATGGATAGTGACGAAAAAAGCGAAATGTATAGAAAATTGGCTATAAGGGTATGCAGAAGAATAATAAAAGTTATTGAACGGGGTTATTATTACGATGTAGGCGGGTTAACTTGTTACGAAATTAAAAGTTGTGGGAATGATGGTATAATGTTAATTGATGATGTTTATATACCTATAAAAGACTTAAATTTAAGAGAGCTAAAAGAAGTTTTGGATTGGATTTTTAAAAAGATGAGTGATAGAAATGGACAATGATGAGTGATAAAATGAACAGTGATGAAGAAAGCGAAATGTATAGAAAATTGGCTATAAGGGTATGCAGAAGAATGATTAAATTACTTAAAGAGGATTATGATAATATTGTCTGTTTTACTTCTGATGACATCAAAAAATGTAAAAATAATAGGGTGTTTATAGATGATGAT
>JAOAAI010000017.1 GCA_026418955.1 Candidatus Goldiibacteriota bacterium
AAAATTCAAAAAAGATAATTAAAAATTATACTTATCAAAAAAGCGCTGAAAATATTTTAAAAATAATTGATTAAATGAAAGTATTTTTAAATATTATTAGATTTTTTTTAAAATTAATTCCTAATAATTTTATATTAATAATATTATTTGGCCCTAATAAATTATTTAAATGGATTAAGGGAAGTGGCATAAATAGTATGTGGTTAGGCACTTATGAAAGAAAAAAAGTTTTAGTTTTATCAAAAATGATAAAACTAGGAATGGTTTGTTATGACATAGGAGCTCATGTAGGTTATTATTCATTATTATTTTCTAGATATGTTGGCAAAACAGGAATGGTTTATGCTTTTGAACCATTGCCTCGTAATTTAAAATATTTAAACAATCATTTAACTTTAAATAAATTGTTAAATGTAAAAATTATTCCTTATGCAGTGTCTTTTAAAAAAGGTTATTCTAAATTATTATTTGAAAACGAAAATCAATCTTTTATTGCTAGATTAGATGTTAATGGTAATTTAAAAATAAATACAATTTGTATTGATGAGTTAGTAAAAAATAATTTAATTTTATCTCCTAATATTATTAAAATAGATGTTGAGGGTCATGAATTACAAGTTCTTATGGGCGCAAAACAAACATTGATTAATTTTAAACCAATTATTTTTGTAGCTCTTGATAATATGAATACTAAAAAGAATATTTTTGATTTTCTAACAAATTTGGGTTATAACATATATAATTTAGATTTAAATTTGTTAAAAATTGAAAATATTGATAATATAAATGAAATAATAGCTATAACAAAATAAATAATAAATATTTTTTTAGTCGTATATAAAAAATTTAATAATAAATTTATGAAAAATAAATTAATTAAAACATTAGCTTTTTTAACGAGAAATTTACCTTATATTAGAGTCGAAAAAAGAATTTGGAGATTAATATATAATCCAGATAAAAGACAAAATGATTATATTGAAACAATTATTCCATATGATAAAAATTTAAAAGTTCATATAAACACATCAAGTTTTATCGAATGGAATATATTTTTTCTGGTTATTATGAACCACATAATGGTTTAAATAAAGAAGGAGTAAAAGTAAGGGTTATAACTTTGAATGAATTATTAAAAGATGAAGAAAAAATTGATTTTATTAAAATAGATGCTGAAGGTCATAGTAAAGAAGTTATTTTTGGAACTAAAAACATAATTAAAAAATTTAATTCAATGGTTTTATACGAAAGAGACGGCACAGATATTATGCAATTTTTTTAATTATTATGAGTATAATTTTAATTAGTTATGATTTTTATCCAAATATAGGAGGAGTAGCGCAGCATGTTTTAAATTTAGGACGTTTTTTATCAAGAAATAAAAACGAAGTATATGTTTTTACAATTAGAAATAGCCTAAATCAAAAATTTTTTGAATATTTAGAGGGTGTTAAAATTTTTAGATTTTTTTCGCCCAATATATCTAAGATTAGGGGATTATTTTTTTTATTTCAATCTTCTATATTTGGTTTTTTATTTTCTTTATTTAAAAAAATAGATATTGTGCATTCTCATACAATTGTTCCTGATAGTTTAGTTGGTTTATTTTTATTTTCAAAAAGAAAAATTTTTACTAATCATAGTTCTCAATTTTTAGAGTTATATGATGATAAAAATAAAATTTTTATTAGAATAATTTATAAATTTATTATGAAATTTTATGATTTTATAATTGCACCATCAGAAGAATTAAAAGAAAAATCTATTAAGTTTTTTAATTTTAAAAAAGATAAAGTTTTTTTTATTTCAAATGGAGTAGATGTACAAAGATTTAGGCCAATTAATATTAAAGAAAAATATAATAAAAAATTAGAAATTTTTAAATTTTGGAATTTAGATCAAAGAAAATATTTAATTTTTTGCCCGCGAAGATTAGAGCCAAAAAATGGTGTTGAATTTTTTGTAAAAGCAATTCAACTTTTAATTAAAGAAGAAAAAAATTTTTGGGCCTTGATTTCTGGAAATGAATATATATTATCATACGCAAATTTTATTAAAAATTTAATTAAAGAATTAAATTTAGAAAACTATATTTTTTTTACCGGCTCCATACCAAACGAAAAAATTATAGATTATTATCAAGCTTCGGATATAGTTGTTTTACCTTCTTTGATGGAAGCGGTTTCAATTTCTGGTTTAGAAGCATTAGCTTGTGGCATTCCGGTTATAGGCACGAAGGTAGGGGGGATACCATTTATTATTTCAGATAAAGAAAACGGATTATTAGTTGAACCAAAAAATTATTATCAAATTTATGAATCTATTTTATATTTAATTAAAAATGATAAATTAAGGTTTGATATGTCAAAAAAATCTCGACAATTAATTGAAAATAATTTTTCTTGGGATAAAATAGTTTTAAAGATTGAATCTATTTATAAAAAATGAATAAAAAATCAAATTTTAAAATTTTAATATCTGGGGATTTTGCATATTATAGTAGAAATAATGATTTTTTAAAAGCTTTTAGAGATTTAAAAATTGATTATGAAATATTTGATGATCAAGATAAATATGATCATATTTTCCCTTTTAAAAAACATTCTTTAATTAAAAGAATTACCCATCGTTTAACTTGGAAATATTTTGCTAGCAGAGTTGGAAAAGATTTAATAAAAAAAATTAAAGAAAATAATTATGATGTTATTTTTATATTAAAAGGTTGGTTTTATAGCCCTAAAACAATTAAAAAAATTAAAGAGATTTTACCAAATTCAAAATTAATTTGTTTTAATCCAGATAATCCTTTTAATACTTGGCATCATGGAGTTTCTAATGATTGGATTAGAAAATCTATTCCTTATTATGATATTTATTTTATTTGGGGTAAATTTTTAATTGATAAATTATATAAAGCTGGTGCTAAAAAAGTAGAACTTTTACCTTTTTGGTATAATCCAGAAATTCATTATTTTTTAGATCTTAAAGATGAAAACGAGAAAAAATATTATGGTTCTGATATAGCTTTTATAGGAACTTATGATGAAGAAAGGGCATGGTGGTTAAATCAAATAAAAGATTATAATTTAAAAATTTGGGGGAACGGTTGGTGGAAGGCTAATAAAGATTTGCAAAAAAAATGGATGAAAAAACCTGCTTATGGAGAAGAGTTTAATAAAATTTGTAGTTCATCAAAAATAGTTTTGAATATAATTAGAAAACAAAATATTCCTTCTCATAATATGCGAACGTTTGAATCTCCAGCTTGTAAAGCTTTTGTTTTAAGCACAAGAACAAATGAAGTTAAAGAATTTTTTGAAGAAGATAAAGAGATAGTTTTATTTAGTAATCCAGAAGAATTGAGACAAAAAATTGATTTTTATTTAAAAAATGATAAATTAAGAGAAAAAATCAGAGAATCTGGTTATGCAAGATTAATAAATTCAAATTATAGTTATTTAGGTAGATTTAAAAAAATTTTAGAAATTTTATGAATTATTTTAATAAATTATTTATAAAAATAAAAAAAGCTTTTTTAATTATTAAAAATTTTGGAATTTATGAATTTATTGTTTTTTCATTTTATAGATTTTTTAATAAAGAAATAAGAGATTTTTTGTATAAATTTTTATCAATTTTTTATAATAAAAAGATAAAAAATTTTCAGTTTAATGATATAAATGAATTGGTTGATTTTGGTTTTAAAGTGGGGATAGGCATTATAAGGCCAACACAAAAGAGATATGAAATATTAGAATTACTTAATTTATTATCCAAAAGACAAATCTCTAATGTTTTAGAGATAGGAACCGAAAATGGAGGCACTCTATTTTTTTGGGGGAAAATTTTAAAAGAAAACGGAATTTTAATAAGTTTAGATTTGCCTTTAGAAAAAAATGGTTATGGATACAAAGAGTGGAGAAGTAATTTATTTAAAAATTTTGTCAAAGATAATCAAAAATTATTTTTATTAAGAGATGATTCACATTCTTTTGAGGCATTGGAAAATATTAAAAAAATTTTAAATAGTGAAAAGTTAGATTTTTTGTTTATAGATGGAGATCATAGTTATGAAGGAGTAAAAAAAGATTTTGAAATGTATTCTGGTTTAGTTAAGGAAGGAGGACTAATTGCTTTCCACGATATAGTTTTTCATTCGAGAGGTGGATCAGAAGTTGATAGATTTTGGAAAGAAATTAAAAATAAATTTAATTATGAAGAATTTGTTGATGATTGGAACCAAGATGGTTGTGGAATTGGCGTTATTTATTATAAAAGATAATTTTCTTATATTTATATTATTTTTTATATGAAAGTATCAGTAATTTTGCCAGTTTATAATGGAGAAAAATTTTTAGACAGGTGTATAAAAAGTGTTTTAAATCAAAGTTATAATAACTTAGAATTAATTATAGTAGACGATTATTCTTCTGATAATAGTAGAGATATTATTTTAAAACATGTTTCATTAGATAAAAGAGTTAAATATATATTTTTAAATAAAAATTCTGGTTCGCCAGCGCTTCCTCATAATGTTGGTTTTGAAAATTCTACAGGAAATTTTATAGCTTATATAGATCAGGATGATGAGTGGTTTGAAGAAAAATTATTTAAGCAAATAAATTTTTATTTAAAAACAAAGAAAAATCATAATAAGAAAATCGGCCTTATAACTTGTTATTCTGAAGTAATTGATAAAACAAAAAATCAAACTTTTATATCCACAATTGATCATACTGATAATTTAGAAAATATTATTTTGAATCCATCTAATTATTGTTCTGGTAATAGTAGTATTTTAACATTTAAAGATGTTATAAAAGATGTTGGGGGAAGAGATGAGACGGTTGGAGTTTTTGAAGATACAGATTTTCTGATTAGATTAGCTTTAAGAGGATATTATATAGATGTTTTTAAGGAGCCATTATTTAGATATTATATACATGATAACAATTTTAGTAATAGAGGATTTGCTTTTTTGAATAAAAATAAAGCTGAAAAAATGTCTGTATGGTTTGAAAATTATGTCATTAAACATCATCATAATTTTATAAAAAAAAGAGAAGTTTTAAGTTATTATTTAAGAGGGGTTTCTATTTTTAAATTTTTTGCAGGGCAAAATAAAAAATCTTTAATTTATTTGTTTGAAGCAATAAAAACTTGTCCGTTATGTTTTAAAAATTATTTTCATTTAATATTGCGTTTTTTGCCTTATTTATATAAATTAATTTTTAGGTTAAAATATTATTTTATTATTAAAAAATGAAAATTATTATATCAGTTGGCGGCAGATTTCATAGTTTTAATTTAGCAGAAGAATTATTAAAGCACGATGCTTTAAAATTTATCATTACTTCTTATCCTAAATTTATAACACGAAAATGGAATTTGCCAGATGATAAAGTTAAATCAATTTTTATTAAGGAAATTTTAGAGAGAGCATATAGAAAATTACCAATGTTTTTACAAAACTTATATAATCCTCAACCATTTATTTGTGATTTATTCGATAAATTAGCATTAAAAAAATTAGAAAAAGCAGATATTTTTGTTGGCTGGTCTTCTTTTTCTTTATATTCCTTAAGAAAAGCTAAAGAATTAGGTATGAAAACAGTTTTAGACCATGGAAGTTCTCATATAGTTTACCAATATGAAATTTTAAAAGAAGAATATGAAAGATGGGGTTATAAACCTAGTTTTGATGAATTGCCACATCCAAAAATTATAGAAAAAGAATTAAAAGAATATGAAGAAGCAGATTATATTTGTCTTTCATCTTTATTTTCAAAAAGAACTTTTATTGAAAAAAACGTATCAGAAGATAAAATTTTGCACATACCTTATGGAGTTGATTTATTAAATTTTAGAAAAGAAATAAAAAAAGATAATATTTTTAGAATAATTTTTGTGGGTAAAATTTGTTTAAGAAAGGGGGTTCAATATTTGCTTCAGGCTTATTCTGATTTAAAACTGGACAATTCGGAGCTTATGTTTGTGGGTCCATTAAGTGAGGATATAAAGTTAATTTTGGAAAAATATAAAAATAATTTTAATTATGTTGGAGTTGTCTCGCAAAAAGAGTTATATAAGTATTATTCTCAAAGCTCAATTTTTGTTTTGCCATCCATAGAAGATGGTTTTGGAATGGTTATAATTCAAGCAATGGCTTGTGGGTTGCCTGTAATTTGCACAACAAATACTGGCGGAGAAGATATTGTGCGTAATGGTATTGATGGGTTTATTATCCCAATTAGAGATGTTGAAAAATTAAAAGAAAAAATTTTATATTTTTATGAAAATCCAGAAATTACAAAACAAATGGGTCAAAACGCACAAAATAGAGTAAAATCAGAATTTAGTTGGTCGGATTATGGGGAAAAAATTTTAAAAAATTTTAAAAAAATTTTATAATGATATTTAAAAATAAATTAAAATACATTTTTTTAATCCTGTTTGGTTTTTTTATTGCTTTTTTTATTATAGAAATTTTTGTAAGAATTTTTGATAAAAATCCAGATATTATTTTAAAATCTATTTATAAATTAGATTCTAAAACTGGTTTAATTGTATATAAACCCAAAAAGGAATTTGAATATAATACAACATGTTTTAGTAATAAATTTAAATTTAATTCTTTGGGCTGGAGGGACCAAGAATTTGATTTAGAGAAAGGAAAAAATGTTTATAGAATTTTGGCTGTTGGAGATTCATTTGTTGCATCTTTAGAAATTCCCCTGGAAAAAACATTCCATTATCTTTTAGAACAAAAATTAAATGAACATTTTAAAAATAAAAACATTAAATTTGAAGTTCTATCTATAAGTAAGGGTGGAAATGGAATGTATTATAATTATCGTTATTTAAAAGATTATGGTATTAAATACAATCCAGATTTAATTTTGATGTTTACTTTTAGAAATGATTTTCTTGATGATATGCGTGAAATGGATAGATCTAATAATTATAGCATTGAAAGCATTTTGGGTCGTGGCTCTTTTAAAATTACAGATGGCAAATTAATTGATAAATATTCAAGATATAATAATGCATTATTTGGTCAATTGTTTTTTGGAATAAGATCAAATTTGGCATTTCCTCATTTTTTTTATAGAAAATTTAGTTCTTTGGTTTATAAAATTAGGGGAGCAGAAAATATTGATATAAATTATTTGAAAAATAATTTAAAAGAGATAGAAGAAATTGAGGATAAAGTATTTGAAAAAATAAAATTAGTAGCATTAGAAAATAATTTAAATATTATATTTTTTAATATCATAGATAACAGTATTTATAAAGAAGATAATACTGGTTTAGTTAGTATAGAAAATCATAAAGAAATCATTAAAAAATTAGTTAATAAATATAATTTTAAATTTATAGATTTAAAAGATTATTTTTTGAAAAGATATCAGATAGATAGAAAGGATTTTATATTGTCATGCGATTATCATTGGAATGAATTAGGCCATAGTTATATGGCAGATGCTATTTTTGAAAATTTACTAAAAGAAATTAATTTTTAAATTGAAAAAAAATATTTTTTGTTTTAAAATTAAATTATGTTTAAAAGATTTTTTTTGAGATTATTTATTATTAAAAATTTATTTAAATTTTTATGGCAAAATAAACTTTGGTGGATGATACCTTTAATTTTTATTTTAATTATATTTTTTGTTATTTTAATTTTTGCACAAGGATCTCCTCTGGGTCCATTTATATATACGATTTTTTAATATGAAAAATTTTTTTATAAAAATGTATAATTATTGGTTAGCGATTGGTTTATTTATTGGGAATATTATTTCTACAATAATTCTTTTTATTTTTTATTATACAATTTTTGCTATATTTGCTATTCCTTATAAAATTTTTAAATATAAAAATTGGACTTTAAAAAATAAAAATTCTTCTTGGATAAATAAAATAAAAAATATTAGTAAATTTGAAGATTTTATTACAGAATAATAAAATGAAAATTTTAGGATTATCTTTTTTTTATCATGATTCAGCAGCAGCTCTTTTGATAGATGGTGAGCCTATAGCTATGATCGAGGAAGAAAGATTTTCTAGGAAAAAAAATGATTCAGGGTTTCCTAAAAATGCCATTAATTTTGTATTAAATTATGCTGGCATTAAATCATCTGATTTAGATTATGTTATTTTCTATGAAAAACCATTTTTAAAATTTGAAAGAATATTTAAAACTAGTTTTTTTTCCTTTCCTTTTGCTCCTAAGGTTTTTAGTGAATCTTTAAAACATTTATTTTTAAAAAAAATTTGGATAAGACAAATTATATCCGAAGAATTAAATATTGATCATTCAAAGATTTTGTTTTCAGAGCATCATTTATCTCATGCTTCATCTTCTTTTTTTTGTTCTCCGTTTGAAAAATCAGCTATTTTAACTATTGATGGCGTTGGTGAGTGGGCAGTAACTACGATTGGTATTGGTGAAGAAAATAAAATAAAAATTTTGAAAGAAATTTATTTTCCTCATTCGTTAGGTTTATTATACTCTGCTTTTACTGCCTTTTTGGGTTTTGAAGTTAATGAAGGGGAGTATAAAGTTATGGGAATGGCTCCATATGGCAAACCAATATATATTAATGAAATAAAAAAAATAATTCAATTAAATAAAGATGGTTCCTATATTTTAAATTTAGATTATTTTGATTTTTATAAATCTCTTGAAAGAACTTTTTCTAATAAATTTATAAAATTATTCGGCAAGCCAAGAGATCCAAAATCAAAATTTTTTACTAGAGATACTGGTTGGCCATCTTATTTTGGGGAAAAGCCAAGAAATCAAAATTATGAAAATTTGGCTATTGAACAAGAAAAATATGCTGATATAGCAGCATCAATTCAAGCTGTTTTAGAAGAATGTTTAATAAATTTAGCTAACGAAGTTTATAAATTAACAGGATTAGACAAATTATGCATAGGCGGAGGAGTTGGTTTAAATTCGGTTGCTAATTGGAAAATATATAAAAACACTCCATTTAAAAATATTTTTGTCCAACCAGCTTCAGGAGATGCTGGTGGTGCCCTGGGAGCAGCTTTGAGTTTTTGGCATATTGGTTTAAATAAACCAAAAAAATATATAATGAAACATGCTTATTATGGACAAAATTTTTTAAATAAAGAAATAGAATTGTTTTTGAAAAAAAATAATATAAATTATGAAAAATTAGAAGATGATTTATTATTGGATAAAATAGCTAAGGAAATAGCTAATGGAAAAGTTATTGGTTGGTTTCATAACAGAACTGAATGGGGTCCTAGAGCTTTAGGTTGTAGATCTATTTTGGCTGATCCAAGAAATAAAAATATGAAAGATATAGTCAATACTAAAATTAAATTTAGAGAACCATATAGACCATTTGCGCCTTCTGTTTTGGCAGAATATGCAAATGATTTTTTTGAAATTAATGAAGCAATTAGCCATTATCCTTTAAGGTTTATGCTTTATGTTGTCCCGGTAAGAAAAGAAAAACAAAATTTAATACCAGCAATAACTCATGTTGATGGATCAGCTAGACCTCAATTAGTTTTCAAAGAAGAATTGCCACGTTATTGGAAATTAATAAAAAAATTTTATAATTTAACAGAAGTGCCATTACTTTTAAATACTTCTTTTAATTTAAAAGGTGAGCCAATAGTTAATTCTCCAGAAGATGCTTATTCTACTTTTATAAGAAGTGGTTTAGATATTTTAGTTTTAGAAAATTATTTAGTATATAAATGATTGTTCCAAAAATTAATTTTATTAGATTTTTAAAAATAGTATTAATTATTATTGTAATTTTTTGGATTGGAATAGAATTTATTGCCTTTATTTTTATGCCGCCAATATATCCATCAAATCCGAATACTAATTTTATAGAAAAATCTCTTTATTTTAGTAATTCTAAAGAATTTAAAATTATAACAAATAATTATGGATTTAGAAATTCGGCCAATTTTAAATTTCCTTTTAAAGACTCGAGTAATAAAAGAATTTTATTTGTTGGCGATTCTTTTATGTTCGGTGGTCCAAATAATAAAACTATAGATTATTTTTTGAAAAAAAAATTGCCAGATTTTGAAATTTTTAATGCTGGTTCGCCAGGCAATGATATAAATGGATATTATGAGATAGTTAAATATTATTTAAATAAAATTAATCCAGATTATTTGTTTGTTGGTTTATTTTTGGGGAATGATTT
>JAOAAI010000018.1 GCA_026418955.1 Candidatus Goldiibacteriota bacterium
AAGGTATATAAAACTTTTCTGTTTCTGTTTGAACACCTATCTGGTCTTCTTTTATTTCAAAAACCTTTGCGTTTAATGTATTTCCATCTTTAAAAATTATTATATCAGAATGAATATTCACATATAAAATATTTATAAAAAGTAAATACAAAATAATTTTTTTCATTTATTTTTCACCTTTTAAATTTACATAATAATATAATATTTATAATAAAATCGCAACTATTAAAAAATGTTCAAATTTTAAATATATAACTCTTGCTATTTATTTTATCTATTGTTATACTTTATAATAATTCAATATGGAGCTTAAATGGAAAACAAAAAGAATCAAGAAGAAAATATTGATTTTATAAATCTTATTTTGATGCTGAATCAGAATGCTTTAATTTCTTTAGGTGAAATACCACGGTTTGTTGGTGGTAAGAAAAATGTAAATCTTCCACTTGCGCGTCAGACAATTAATATGATAAAAGCTATTCAGGAGAAAACAAAAAATAATCTTACACCTGGAGAGTCAAAACTTTTTTTTAGAATTCTTGGTGATTTGCAAAAAAAATATGTAACGCTTGCAGGACTTGACAAGCCTGGACCTGTAAAATCCCAAAGTGTTAAAAATGCACTGGAAGAAACATTGAGTAAATTATCAAATGAAGATCTTGAGAAAATACTTTTTGAACTAAAAAAACAAAAAGATGAAGGAAATAAATAATATAGAAACTATCGGAGTTTTATCTGATTCCCATATCCCAACCAGAGCCAGAGAAATTCCTAAATCAATATTTGAAATTTTTAAAAATACAGATATAATAATACATTGTGGAGATATCGTTACAAATGATATAATTATTGAATTAAATGAAATTGCTCCAATATATTCTGTAAAAGGTAATATGGATCCAGATGATATTGCTTTTCCTACTGAACTTATTTTGAAAATAAATGAAAGGTTTGTTTTTTGTATATCTCACGGTAATGGGGATCCTTTCAGTTTAAAACATAGATTATATAAAAAATTTCAGATTTATAAGCCAGATATAATAATTTTCGGTCATTCTCATGTATCAGAAAATTCAAAATATAATAATGTTATTATGTTTAACCCAGGAAGTTGCACGCAGGGATTAAATGGTAATTCAGTTGGGATTATAAATATTAAGGATGATAGGATTGTTGGGGAAATAAAAAAAATATAAATATACGTTCAAAAATATTATCAAAAAAGTTCTTATATATATTAAAGTAATAAAAATTATTTTAAAACTAACATTAAACGTTTTTTATTTTCTTATACACATAATAAAAATGTCTTACACCGTGACTGTCTATGACGTCGAGCGGCATTTGAAGAAAATTTGTTTTATAAAATTTTTTATTACCAAAATTTTGATGAAAAATGATGCTGCATATGATATCGTCTTTTTCTGATTTTGCAAAAGACATAAGACGTGCGGTTGTTGTTATGGTATTTCCATATACATTTAAAGATTTTTGTCCGGCTATATTCACTTCTGCAAGTAAATCTTTTCCATTGTTTACAGCCGTTCTAACAGACCATTGTGGTAATTTTTTTTTGCTATTTTCAAGATTTATTTTTTTCATTTCATCTAAAAATTTTAAAGTAAATTGAAAATTGATGTCTTGCTCATCTCTGTCTCCTAAAAAACATATGTATGCACCATCTCCTAAAAGAATTAATATATAATCATTATAATTTGAAAGTAATTTATTTAATATAGAATTGAATTGGGGTATCCAGCAATCTCGCTGGGTTTCCAGATCAGCTTCCGTTGAACCCCTTATGTCAATGCCAAGACATGAGTTATAATATTCTTTACCTGGTTCAAGTATTTTTGAAAAATTTAATGGAATAAAGATATTGCTTGTTTTGGTTTTTGATACCTGTTCTTGTTCGGATAAAACATGAACTTTATATTTAAAACCCTCATAATATTCCACATCTTCTGGAAATGCAAAGCCATCATATTTATAAAAAGCTGCCTGAGCATCAATGCTAGCCTGTTTTATCCATTTTTCCATTATGGTTTTTGGGGCTTTCACAGTTAAAACAAAATATATATTATCATCAGGTCGGATCTCTTCGCCGGTTCCATATGGTAATAGTCTGAATTCACCTCCTCTTTTAATAAAAGTTCCTGCAAAAGAATTTGGTTTTTGAATTTTCGTTGTCTGTTTCAAAATATTCTCAGGTGGTAACCCATCAAATATACGCCATGCGTTTTTTTCCCATTTTATATGGGCCTGTATACGTGAAAGAGTGGATTTTTCATCTGGACACAGTTTTATATCAAGTCCTTCAAAGTCTCTGCCTATCAAATATATTTTATTTTTATCTTTGAGTTCAAGTATTTCTTTTTTGCCACAAACACCACAGTAAAATTCAAGTATCATTAATATCCTCCTGCTGATTACTATTAAAAATTTATCAGTTTATTATTAATTTTTGAATTTTATATTTTTCTGTTTTGTTACCCGAGGTCTTGATTATCTGGTAAAAGTAAATACCAGGTGCAATATTTTTAAGATTAATAATTATTTTTCCAAAACCATATAAATTTTTTTCTTCTTTTTTTAGGGCAACTCTTCCATCAAGCGTGTATATTATTATTTCTAAATCTGTAAAATTTATAAAATCATATAAAATAAAAATATTTTCACCTACTCTGACTGGATTAGGATATATTTTTTCTTTTATAATATTTAAAATTTCATAACATATCGTGGGAGTATAAAATGGTGTCCAGGTTATAGTTATTGTAGGGGTGGCTGAAAAAGTGGGAGTATTTGTTACTGTCATAGTAATTGTACGTGTGAATGAGAAAGTAGCTGTTGATGTGATTGTATGGGTTGCAGTATTAGTTTTAGTGGGAGTTGCACTTGGAGTGTTTGTGTAAGTTTCCGTAATTGTTCGTGTAAAAGTATCTGACCAGGTAAATGTTATTGTATTTGAAATGGTATGAGTAAAAGTTATAGACAAAGTAGGAGTGATTGTGTCGGTAAAAGTTATTACCTGTGTCTGTGTTTCTGTA
>JAOAAI010000036.1 GCA_026418955.1 Candidatus Goldiibacteriota bacterium
TAAAGGCAAAACAGCAGTCCAATTTTTCTTTGAAACTGTGCCAGGAACATTTATACGTATGTTTTCATCTTTATTAATATTATAATAACCGCCAAGAGATAACAAGTCCTGAATCAAATGAACACAGAAAATTGATCTTGCGGCAGAACATAATAACAGTGACTGGTAAATTAATTGTTTTGTTACATCTTCTGATGGTTCTCCTAAAAACTTTAAATATTTCCAAAATTTTTCTCTCTCAGAATATGATTCTAAATAAGCATCATAAAACATCCATGCCTTATCTCTGGGCATATTGAGTATTTCAAGGACCTTTTCAGGGCTATCTATTCTTTTTTTCCATCTCAATCTTTTTTCTGTTGATTTTGTGACTGCAAATAAACTATCCACAATAAAATCGTAATTAAAATTATATTCTTCACACCATTTTTTAACAAGATATTTATCCACCGTGCCTACTTCTTCTTTCCACCATAAAATAAAAGGAGACATATCATGAGTTGAAATTGTTGCTATTGAATTTATTCTATATTCCTGTGGCTCAATAAATTCATAAGTTTTCCCCCAGTCCCTTTTCCACCGCTGAACATCTATGCCAGGGATACCAAATTCTTCCAAAACTTCATAAGAACATTTAGGAATTATTCCTAGATCTTCAGCACATGGAAGCATGTCAGCATCCTCTGTCATATTGATTAAAATTTTCTCTCCGTGTTCTTTCCATTTTTTTTCATCGGTTGGGTCAAATCTACCGTTTAATCCGTAAGTTTCTTTTGGTTCATTTATATCAATTGTCCAGATTCTAAAAAGTCCTACAAAATGATCTATGCGATACATATGATAAAAATTCTCCGCATATTTTACTTTTTGTTTTATATAATCAAAATTATTTTCTTCTATTACTTTCCAGTTATAAGGCGGCATACCCCAGCGCTGGCCTTTTGCAAAATACATATCAGGCGGAGCACCAGCTACTAAATTTAATTTAAAATAATTCTGATGGGTCCATACATCTGCAGAATCACGAGAAACCAAAAAGGGCAAATCCCCCATAATTAAAACCCCTTTTATCTCTGCATATTCCCTGACAACCCTCATCTGTAGATAAAGTTGCCATTGAAGCCATATATAAAAATTTATGCGTTCTTTTTCTTTATTATAAAACTCATCAAGTACATCTTTTTCCCGAAATTTAAATTTTTCTTCCCATTCTTCCCAAGACTTTTCTCTATACTTTTCTTTTAAAACCTTAAAAATAGCATAATCTTTAACCCAGTGTCTATTTTTTTCCTCGTATTCTTCGAGTTGAATTGGTATTTCCTTTATAGACTGATACATTTTCCATAAAATTTTTAATTTTTCCTGTTTAATACCATAATCAACATTTTTTCTAGGAAAAGAAAATTTTACTCTTAAATTTTCTATGTCAGAAACAAAATCAGCTATTTCAACCCCTTCTATTTTTTCTAGTGATAAATACATAGGATCCAGACCAAAAGTTGTCTGGCAATCATAGGGAGTAAAATTAAAACCAGTATCATTTAAAGGTAATAATTGAATAAAAGTAAAACCAACTTCTTTACACCATTCAACAATTAAACATATATCAGGGATTTCACCAATACCAACTGAATCTTCTGAATAAATACAAAAAAGTGGGACTAAAACACCTGCTCTACGTTTTATCCCTATCTTTTGCCACTGTCTGGATAATTTTGAATTTAAAAATTGTTTATAAATATCAGATGTATATTTTATCAACTTAAATCACCAGCAAACTTAGAAATTAATTAAAACATATTATACTGTAATTTTTATAATTTGTCATTAATCTTAATAATTAAAAAATAGTCATATTTTATTGTTCGCTAATAATGTACGCAAATAATGTTCGTTGCAAATATTCGCCAAAAATGTAAAGACATATTCAACAAACATTATTGACAAACATATTCATAGAATATGTTTAGCGAACATCTTTTGCTAATATCTTTTTAAAAAATCCAATCGCAACAGGAATTTTGGTCTTTATACCTGTTTTTGAAATATTCATTGTATTATTTATCTCCCATAGTTCATGTGTTACATATTTAAATTTTTCTGTTTTTATACTCAATTGTGACTCAAATCCACCGTCAAAATTTACAGCAATGATTATATCGGGTATATTTTTAATTATCCATTCAGCCATATCATAAAGAGTAAATGATTTATAATTCAAGTTTCCTTCACTTACTATAATATAAATATATTCATTTTTGTCTTTTGCAATAACAGTTCTATTTGCTTTCCAATCACTTTTTTTTACTGTTATAAGTCCATTTACAATGAATGTTGGCATGGATTGAATTGCACTGTAATAATTTACCATGGTCACGTCTACTGGTTGCTCGCCCAGATAAATTAAATCCATAGTTCCTTTATCATTGTCTGCAGCAGTATAAGAAAATAAAGCGCCTTTATTCAATATACCTTTTTTTCTATTTATACATTTGCCATCCTGCCATATTGCTGTGGTTGGCCTCCTGTTTTCGTCATAATAACTACCATTGATAAAAATTATCGCATCTGGATATTTTTCATGC
>JAOAAI010000083.1 GCA_026418955.1 Candidatus Goldiibacteriota bacterium
AGAAAATATAATAAAAAATTTTACTGTCATTCATATTAATTCACTCATGGGCTTGCATATGGTGGATACTACATCTGGAAATTTTTCGCTTGCTTTTAACGGTTGGATGATAGAAAAAGGAGAAATAACTTTTTCAATTAAAGAATCACTAATTACTGGGAATCTGAAAAATCTCATAGACAAAATTATATTTATAGGTAATGACTTGAAATTTTATGGTAATTATGGTAGCCCTACAATAATAATTGATAATATGGAAATTGTTGGAAATATATAAATTATTTAAAACTAAAGGAGGAATAATGAAAGAAAAAATAATAACTGGTATAATTGGTTATCCATTATCACACACATTATCTCCGCTTATGCATAATTCTATATTTCATAAATACAAAATGAATTGGGAATACAAGATATTTGAAATAAAACCCGAAGATCTACCTGCTTTTATCAAAAATATGAAAAAAGAAAATATTAAGGGATTAAATGTTACCATACCACACAAACAAACAGTTATGCTATTATTAGACAAAATAGACAAAGCAGCAAAAACTATAGGCGCAGTGAATACAATTTTAAATAAAAATGGTTTATTAATTGGCTATAATACTGATTATCTTGGATTTTTAAAAACACTTAAAAATTATAAATTAAATTTAAACAATAAAAATGTTGTAATGTTTGGTGCAGGTGGAGCCGCTCATGCAGTTGCATATTCAATAAATCTCATGAAACCAGCTTCTTTTCATATATATAACATTGATATTTCAATGATCCAAAATTTAATAAAAAAATTAAAATTAAAAAATGTTATTTATGGTGATATCACAAAAACAAAAGAAAAAGACAAAATTTTGAGTAATTCTGATTTTATAATAAATACAACTTCTGTTGGAATGCATGATAACAGTATTATATACAAACTTCCTGATTTAAAAAAAGAAACTGTCGTGTATGATCTAATTTATAATCCAGTAAAGACAGAATTTTTAAAACAAGCAGAGAAAAAAGGCGCAAAAATAATAAACGGATTAGATATGCTGATTTATCAGGGTATGGAATCATTTAAAATTTGGACTAGTAAAAAAAGTGATTATAAACTGATAAAAAAGAAATTAAACGAATATTTTAATAAAAAATAAGGTTTATCATTTATGGAAAATGGCATTGAAAAAATAAATCCTGTAAATAAAAATATGGATGTGAAAATTTCTGGAGAAAACATAATAAAATCACAAAAATCTATAAAAGGAAAAAAAACAACAACTTTCACAGAAATATTCAAGAAAAAAATAGAAAAAACTTATGAAAAAAAAGAAAATAAATATCATGCAAAATATAAAAATGGGAAAAGAATAAAATGAAAAAACTATTTTTTTTAAATATTTTTCTTTTAATATTTTGTCTTTTTTCTTTAGCAGAAACAATTCCTCAGATGGATGTTAAAGTTAACCATTTAGGTGATGCTGAAAAATTTTATATAATTCAAGCGATATGGCTTCCTGATATTA
>JAOAAI010000113.1 GCA_026418955.1 Candidatus Goldiibacteriota bacterium
AGATGTGTATAAGAGACAGCTCTGATAATATCCATTATAAAAATCTTTTATAGCGCAATATGTACAGTTAAAAGGACATCCATAAGTCAAACGTATTACAACATATGGAATGTTTTTATAAAACGAATAATCAGGTATAATTTCATTTAAATCTTCATTACTATCAATTTCCTTTCCAGTACATTGCTTTATCAATCTAAAGAATGTTTTATCAATTGGTCCCTTCCACACAAAACTTATTTTTTTATTTTTCTTGGCATGTTCTGTACATAATGTTGCATAAATACCACCTAAAATTATTTTAATTCTTTCAAATTTTTCTTTTAAAATATCAATTGCTAAAAAAACACCTTCATAATTATAAGTCATTGAAGATGTTATTATGATTATATCAGGTTTATTTATTTTATTTAGTTTATCTTTGAAAACATCAACTGGCATGCCATATCTTTTATATTTTCTTGGTATCTTTGTATAAATTTCCGGTTTTGTAAGTTCTTCATAATAAAATTTTCCTTTTCCAAATTCTTCATCTTTTACTTTATAATTCTTCATCTCAGGTGCAAATCTATCCATACAGTCAATCAAGTCAACAGAAAAACCATTATTTTTTAAAATAGTTGCAATTTTTAAAAGACCATAAGGTTTTATCCAGAAATCATGACATTTGAAATCATATATCCAAGGATTAACTAGCAATGCATGCATTTAAAAGCCTCTTTATGAATGAAAAATTTTTTGATATTATTATACAAATAAAACTTCTATCTCATCTCCATCCTGAATTTCACTTGTATAACCAGCTTTTTGGCCATTTAATTTTATTTCAAGCATTTTTCCCTTCATCTGCTCTCTGTTTATAGGAAAAACCCTAAAAATAGAAGAAAGCATTGGCTTGATTTCACTCATTTTAACTTCAATATTTGCACCATTTATTATGAATTCATCTTCACCAACTTTTCTGCCATTCATATATATATCTCTATTTGTATATTCTATTTCATATGGTTTACCATTTATTTTGACTGTTATGGTAGTTTTCTTTATATTTTTTATAATATCTCTTATTCTGTAATATGATGGCGTTTCTTTATATTCAATTTTATCCATATTCTTTACTTTATAATCGAGTGATACATCAAAACCATTGACTTTTAAATTAAAATTTCTCTGTTTTAGCGTTACAGGTTCATTATTGACTGTAACTATTATATCGCGTTCTTCTATTTTTGTAATCGAAAAACCTGCTTTTAACAAAACATCCTTTAGTAATTCTGTCTTTTCAATTAAAATATTTGCCCTGTCATTTATTTTATCCTTTAAATCTGCAGGTTTTCCATCAACATAAATCTCAGGTAATATATTTTTAATCTCTCCATTTATTGAAACAGTTAAAATATCATTTTGTGTTATTATTTGTTCCACTATTGCTGATGCATCTTGGCCATCTTTTGCATTTGTTATAAATATTTTATCTCCGTGTTTTACAGGAGAATAAATATCTTTTTCATCATTGTTTATAAATATTTTTGCATGTTCTGCTTTTTCACCTCTTATTATCTTCAATTCACCATTTAATGTAAAAATTAAAGCATTTCCTGGTTTTCCGTATAATTTCCTCATGTCAATCCCGCGATTTGTAAGAACATCAATTACTTTTATTTCCTGTTCAAGATTTATAATATGCTCTTTTTCGCCATTTAAATAAATATCAATAAAACCAATACCACGTTTATGAATTGCAGTTTCAAGAATACCTAGTGGAGTTATAGCTTCTGTGCCATGTAATTCTTCTGGTAAGTTTTCAAGATTTAAAATATTAAGCGGGGTTCTGCTACCGACCCTATTGAGCGGAAGCCCAAGATTATTAGCAATCTTTTCTTTTAATAAATTAAGTCCGCTTCCACCACCAACCATTACAACAGCGGCAGGTTGTTTTTTATTTAACTGCAAAATTGTATCTGCAATTTCTTTTGCAATTTCATTGACTTTATCTTCAATAGCAGATATAAAATCATGATACGTTATAAAAATTTTATTATTAAATATATCTACTGACTCAATAATTTTATCTTCTGATACTGTTCTTTTTATCTTTTCAGCAGTATTGAAATCAACTAAAAATTTTGAACATATCTCTTCTGTTACTTCGTCTCCAGCTTTTGGTATCATTCCATAGGAAATTATTTTTCCCTTATCAGTTATTGCAATATCAGAGGTGCCAGCCCCAACATCCACAAGAGCCAGATTTAAAAGCCGCATATCCTCTGGTATTGTTACAGAAAGTGCTGCAATGGGTTCTAAAGTTATGCTTTCTATTTCAAGCTCACTGCTTTTTAAAACAGTAAGCATTGACTCAAAAACCATTCTCGGTAAAAAAGTAGCAATTGTTTCAACTTTTAAATAATCATGTACAGGTTGATATAGTGGATTTTTTATCACATTACCATCTATGATATAAGAAATCGGTGAATAACCAACACAGTAATATTCTTTTTTTTGTTTTTCTGTTAATTGCTCACATGCTTTTCTCACACTATCTATTTCAATAAAAGAAATGTCCTCTTTTGTAATTTCACCTTTCTTTTTAATCTCACTTGTTGCTGTCTGAATACATAGATCTCTTCCGGCAAGCGCGGTTGTTACTTTTGATAATTTTATTTTATTTCTTTCTTCAAGTTCACTTTTTATTGAACGAACAATTGCAGTTACAGCTTCTATATTATGTATCTGACCATCATACATTGCTCTTTTATGATGTTCCCTGACAATTGCATCTATAATTTTTATTTTTTCTTCCTGTAACACGCCTAATATACCAGCTACTTTTCTTGTTCCTATATCAAGTGCAAATGTATACATCTATATACTCCTTTTTAAAATCTTAAAGTTATTTATTTTACCTTTATAGCATTCAAAAGTACTGCAACTGATGGAATATCTGGAATTAATAAAAGATATCCTTTTATGATTTTATCATTTGCCTCTGAGAATTCAGTCTCAATAGATAATATCTTTGATGATACGCCTTCAAAACCCTCTGATATAGCACTTAAAATTGCACCTGCGATGTCAAAAACAAGATTAGGCACAGAAGGAAGTAACATGAGTCCTAAAAATTCATTTAAAGCATTCATATACGCACCTGATAATATATTTCCTGTTTCCTTTATAGCAGAGCTACCAATTTCAGATAAAACCTTTGATGTTCCTGGTTTTTTCTGAAGCAACATATCTGCAAGCGATAATGCACTTTCCCTAGTTAATAACAAAAGTATTTTAGCCGTTATATCTCCAAGAACATTCATTACAATTCCTGCAACCAGAGATTGAGAATCGCCAATTAAATTTGGAACCTCATCAAGACTAATAACCTTTACTTCTGGAACAGTAATCATTATTTTTTTCTTAATGAGTTGAGATAATGCAGTTGCAGCATGACCTGCACCTATATTACCTACTTCCCGTAATGCATCAATTTGTGCTTCTGTAAGATGCAATTCTTTAATTTCGGACATTTTTTTCTCCAGTTTTAAATATTTTTAGTTGTTGTTAAACCTTCAAGTAATACCTGGATATCAAGAATTAAACTAATGCTTCCATCACCCAAAATAGTTACACCGGAAAAACCTTTTGCATATTTTGAAAATTCACCCAAACTTTTTATTGCAATTTCTTGTTGTCCTATAACTTCATCTACTTCAATTGCTATGCGATTATCTCTTGATTCAACAATTACAAGATTCATAATTTCTTTTTCTTCGGTTCTTTTTTTATGTAATAGTTCATAAAGCTTCACAACTTGAATAACTTCACCTCTTAATATTATAACATCTTTTTTCTGTATCTTTTTAAGCTCAGAACGCTTTAATTCTAATATTTCTGTGGTATGAATAACCGGAAGTGCAAAAATGGATCTTCCAACTTTTATAAGTAATGCCTGGATAATTGCAAGTGTTAATGGTAATTTCATAATAAATTTTGTCCCTTCACCTTCGTGACTTTCAATTTTTAATGATCCACCAAATCTTTCAACTTTTGTTTTCACAACATCAACCCCCACACCACGTCCAGAAATTTTATCAACCTTCTCCGCCGTTGAAAAACCAGGTATTGTTATTAAATTTATTATTTCTTCTGATGTCATATATTTTGCACGTTCTTCTGTTATTATATTTTTTTCTATTGCTTTTCTTTTAACCTTTTCAATCGATATTCCTCTACCATCATCTGAAACTTCAATTATCACAGAATTTCTTTCTCTTCTTGCTTCAATTTTTATAAGACCTTTTTTTGGTTTACCTACAATTTCACGTTGTTGTGGTGTTTCTATACCATGAGATACAGCATTACGAACAAGATGTAACAATGGTTCATTTATTTCTTCCAGCACATTTCTATCTATCTCAATGTTACCACCTATTATCTCACAATCAACTTGTTTACCATATTCAACAGCTATATCCCGAATAATACGTGGATATTTTTCAAAAATGTGAGATATTGGAAGCATACGAACATCGGTTACCTCAGTCTGCAACTGACTTATTATTCTATCAAATTCATCAATAACATCTTTTAACATTTGAAAATTTTTTTCTCTTGTTATTTGATCAAATCGAATTTTTGTAATTACAAGTTCGCCAACTAAATTCATTAAAGTATCTATTTTCTCAACATTTATTCTAACACTTTGAGATAGAGATGACTTTTTTTCTTTTATTTTTTCTTCTTGAATCAAAATTTCTTTTTTTTCTTCATTTTCTACAGCCATTTCAATTTTATTAACTTCAACCTTTTCTATCTCTGCTATTTTCATCACTGCCTTTTCTATTTCTGCTACATCAGCCTTTGAAACAAAACCAAATTTGATAACTTTATCAAAGTTACCTTCTTCAATATCTTTGGATGATGGTAAAGATGCCACTATTTCACCTTTCTCTGACAAATTTCTTGTTATCATAAATGCACGCACATTTTTAAACGCACATGAATGTGAAACAGTAATTTTTATTTCGTATACATTGAACCCTCTATTATATGCTTCTTTAATTATATTATCCGGAATTACAATCTTCTCTTCAACTACCGACGAAGATATTTTCGTTTCTTCTTTTGTATCTCTTTTCCCAACAAACTTAAACAATTCTTTAATTTCTTTTATTATTTCTTTTGCATTATCTGCAAAATCAATATTTTTTTCTCTTATATTCTCAATAAATTCTTGAATCACATCAATACTTTTAAATAAAATATTTATAATATCTTGCGTTATTTTAAGAGTACCATTTCTAATATTATCAAGAATTTCTTCTAAATTATGAGTAAATTCAGCAAGTTTATCATCCCCCATGGTTGCCGCCATACCTTTTATGGTATGAGCTATTCTGAAAAGTTCATTTATAGGAGTTAAATCTTCTATGTTTTTTTCAAAAAGTAAAAGGGATATATTGAAATTTTTTATATTCTCTTCAGCCTCTTCAAGAAATACATCTTTATAATTTTCAATATTCATTCTTTCACCATCAATCTCTCAACTTCTGAATTAATTATATCAGGAATTTTATGAAGTGGTGCAATAATATCAACCACTCCTTTTTCAATAGCATGACGTGGCATTCCAAAAATCACACATGATTCCTTGTCCTGAGCAATCACAATACCACCTCTTTCTTTTATCTTTTCAGCACCGTTTGCTCCATCTTTTCCCATACCTGTAAGAATTACTGAAATTATTTTACCTTTAAAATTTTTTGCTGCTGATGTCATTGTTATATCAGCAGCAGGTCGGACACTGTGGACAGCTGGTTTTTGATTGAGTGATATATAAATTTTATCATCTATATCTTCTATTTCCATATGAAAATTTCCAGGAGCTATATAAATTGTCTCTGCTTTAATCTCCTCTTTATCTTCTCCTTCTTTAACATTCAAAAAAGAAATTGCATTAAGATGTGATGCAAGAGTAGCAGTAAACCCAAATGACATATGCTGAATAATTAAATAAGAAACAGGAAAATTTCTTTTTTCCAGCTTTGGTAATATTTCATATAAAGCTCTTGGACCCCCGGTTGAAGCAGCAATTATAACTAATACTTTAATTCTATCTATTTTTAAAATAGAAGGTTTTTTAATTGAAATTTCTTTTTTTGTTAAAAATTTCAGTTTGGATAAATCTATAGTTTTAGCAATCTTTATC